>CAZZJJ010000156.1:0-4281 GCA_964654405.1 uncultured Treponemataceae bacterium | reverse complement strand
CCAGCACAGACAATCATCACCGCTTTGCCGGAAGTCCCTTTGAAAAGCAGACTCTTTGCAATCTGGCCTACCTGCACCCCGATTCGGGCCGCCGCCATTTCAGCGGTCGGCGTCGAACCGTCTTCAAATTCCAAAGCTGAAAGCCCGTGCGCATCAAGAATTGCTTTGACTTTTTCAGGAATCATGACAGCCCCGCAATTTTTCCCGTCGCGGTATCGATATCCATCCCCATATAGCCGGGCACAGAGGGCAGGCCGGGCATGGTCGTGATTTCGCCGGAAAGCGGGTAGATAAAACCCGCACCAGCGGCGAGACGCACATCCTTGACCGGGAAAACAAAGCCTTTCGGCGCACCCTTCAATGCAGGATCATGCGACAATGAATACTGGGTCTTGGCCATGCATATCGGCAATCCTGCATATCCAAGCGAACCGAAGGTTTCTATCGCGTCCAGCGCTTCCGGAGTATACGTTACTTCCGCCGCGCCGTAGATTTCCGTCGCGATGGTTTCGATTTTTTCCCTGATCGACAGCTCAAGCGGATACAGAAACCGCGGTTCCGAGGGCTGATTGGCAGCCTTTTCCACAGCGAGGGCAAGATCCGCCGCACCTTCTCCGCCCAGTGCCCAGTTGCGCGCCACAATTGCATCGACAGCGCCGGCACGCAAAGCAGCCTCTCTGATAATCTGATGCTCGGCTTCTGTGTCCGTCGGGAAGGCGTTTATCGCGACAACAGCAGGCAAACCGAATTTCCGGGTTATCGCCAGATGCGCCTCGAGATTCGCGACACCTTTTTTCAAGAGCTCGATATTTTCCTGCGTGTATGCGGTGGCAAGAGGCTTTCCGGGCGTCACCTTCGGGCCGCCTCCGTGCATTTTCAGCGCCCGAACCGTCGCAACAATCACGACAGCATCCGGCATGATGCCTGAGGAGCGGCATTTGATATCCACAAATTTTTCAAACCCCATGTCGGCACCGAAACCTGATTCGGTGACCACATAATCAGCCACCTGAACAGCGATATTGTCGGCGAGTATGGACGAATTGCCATGGGCTATGTTCGCAAAAGGTCCCGCATGCACAAATGCGAGCTGTTCTTCGAGGGTTTGCAGGATATTCGGCTTGAGCGCATCCTTCATGAGAATTGTCATGGCGCCCGCCACCTTCAAATCTTCCGTTGTAATCGCTTTTCCGGACTTATCCAGGGCGACAACAATCCGTCCGAGCCGTGCCCGCAGATCTGCAAGACTAGTCGAAAGCGCGAGAATCGCCATGACTTCGCTCGCAACTGAAATATCGAAGCCAGTTTCCCGTAGCGGGCCATTTTCCAGCCCGCCCATGCCGACCATGATTTTCCGCAAAGTCCGGTCATTCATGTCCATAACCCTTCTCCAGAGGATGGAGTAGGGATCGATATTGAGTTTTTTAAGACCGAGTTTTTCAAAATACGCGTCCGACCAGCGGCCTTCATGGTAAAGCCGGGCATCGAGCGCGGCGGCGCACAGGTTGTGGGCGGCGGAAACCGCGTGAATATCGCCGGTCAGATGCAGATTGAAGTCAGCCATCGGGACAATCTGGCTGTAGCCGCCGCCAGCCGCTCCGCCTTTTATCCCAAAGGTCGGCCCCATGGAAGGCTGGCGAATCGTCGCGATCGCCTTTTTGCCGATAAATCCAAGTCCCTGCGCGAGTCCGACCGTCGTTGTCGTCTTGCCCTCGCCCAGCGGCGTCGGCGTAATGGCAGTAACATCGATGTATTTCGCCCGCTTTCCCTTCGCGCTTGTTCCCGAGAGAAACTCGAGCCGAACTTTGGCTTTGTCGCTGCCGTAGTGCTCGAGATAGCTCTCGTCAATGCCATATCGAGCGGCGATCTCGGAAATCGGTCTGACATCGGCTGACTGCGCGATTTCGATATCGCTGGGTACTTTTACCTGGCGAATTACTGACATGTTTGCCCCCTTGCATCATTTCGTTCCAGCAGAATCAATTGAAGCCTTTTAAAGCCTCAGTATCATGAAAATTTAATATAGCCTGCAGCGCCGGTCAACCATGCCCGGACGCTTGTTAGTGCCATTCGGTAAAGGCTTTGGCAAAAAGGACGCCATCGGCGGTCAAAACGCTGAAAAAACCCGAACGTTCAGCCCAGAGCGCCGTCACTTGCTGACCCAGCTTAATTTCGTTCAAAAAATCCACCTTAAGCCGCGCAAGCCTTCCAGTTCCTCTTTTTTCCAGCGGAATCGCGTCACAAAGCCAATCGATGATGTGTCCGTTATTCACATGCCCGTTATAATCGATATGGCGAGCGCCCGCGGTAATTTGAAAGCTCTGAATGAAAGTTTCGGAGATGCACTTATTTTTCAGCAAGTCGAATTCTGGAAAATCCGACAACCCTGGAGACAGATCCGCATACGGCGGCGGGAGGTTGCAGACCATATCGGGAGAAAGAATTCTTTCCGGGCGGAGCGGACGCCTCTTTTCGATATCGACGATGAGGTATTGATAGAGGGCGCCAGCCATTTGTCTGCCCTGGCTGTCCAGCAATTCGAGATAACGGAGCGCGAAAAGACGGTCGGTGCCGGCCGGCCAAGTTCTGACTGTAACCGAATCGCCTTGAGTTGGGAGCTTTTCAGCCCTGATATCAATACGGGACAGCATCCAGGTGCGCCCGTTGGCAAACATTTCATGCATCCCGATACCCAGAACGCTCGCATGGATTCCCGCTGATTCTTGAAAATAATTGGCTAAAGAAAGCGGTCTGAAAGGGCCGCCGTAGCCGCAGTCAAAACCTCGCACTGTGTGCGTTATTTCGTGAGGCCGGAGAGGCTGTGCTGATGACATACCACTCGAGCATAACAAATTTGCACGGTTTGAGAAAGCCATGGTATACTTGATGTCTGCGCTGCGGTGTCAGCATTCGGCTGGCGCATCAGAGGAGGGAAAATGTGCGGAATCGTTTCATTGATATATAAAGAAGAAAATCCCGATATGGGCAAGGAAGCGGAAGCTTTGCTCCGCCGGCTCGAATACCGGGGTTATGATTCAACCGGCGCGAGCTTTATCGATGCGAACAAGAGGATTGTCCTGCGAAAAAAGGTGGGGGCGCCGTCTAAAGTCTGCCCGGCGCTGGGGATATCCTCATTTCCCGGACAGCGGTTTATCGGTCAGGTTCGATGGGCCACCTATGGCGCGGTTACAGACATCAACAGCCAGCCGCACCATGTCCAGTGCAAGGTGGAAATGGTCGGCGCCCACAACGGCAATATTTCCAATACCGACAGCCTGAAAAACTGGCTGGCTTCCCGGGGGCATGCGGTCATTTCCGATAATGACGGCGAAATCATCGTTCATCTGGTGGAAGAGCATTACGCCGCCAACGCCCTGCTTTCCAGCGCGGAACTGTCCGGCATGCGCCAGGCATACGCCGCCTCGGGACTGCAAGAGGGTGTGCCCGACGCGGTGCTCAGGATGGTGGATGCGATCCGCAAGGCCGAAGCGCTGGCGGAAGGCTCCTACGCCGCCGCAGTAGCAGACCCGACAATTCCCGGCATCTTCGCTATAAAATCAGGTTCCTCGCTGTACGCAGGGATGGGGACGGATTCTCATGGCGACTTCATTGTCGTTTCCTCAGACCTGACCTCGGTGCTTTCAAAAACAAGGGCGCTGATTCCTCTTGCTGAAGGCGAGGGCCTCTGGTTTACCGAATCGACCTACCTTGTGTTCAATTTGAAAGGCGCTCCAACCTTCTCCCGTCCGCGTCTCAAGCGCTCCAAGCTCTCGGTCAAGGACACACAGCTCAACCCTCGCTACAAGCATTACATGGAGCAGGAAATCCTGGGCAGCCCCGCCAACATGGAAAACATACTTCGATATTATTTCAGAGACACAAGCCAGGAAGCGCTGACCGCTGTTTTTGAGGATAAGAAGAACGAGTGCAAGCAGATCGCCGACTCCGTGGCGGCGCTGGCAGAAAAATTTGGCGAAGGCGTTTTGAAACCCGCACTCGAAGCGATTTTTGCAAGCCCGGAATGGGCAGAGATAAAGGCAAAAATCCAGGTAACCTCGCAAGCTTCATCGCCTTCGGGCACAACCGCTGCCAAGCCCGGCGAGCGTTTTGTCAGCGATGAAGCGGAACTGCTGGCCGAGCTTTCCCACCTGGCCCCGAACTTTTCTGGCGACCTTGCCCTCATGGACTCGATATTCGTCTGGAGAAAACGGCGGGCAGTTCTTCGCTATCTGAATGAATTCAAGACAGCCCTGCTGGAGACGAACAATTCAGGCGGCAGAA
>CAZZJJ010000155.1:0-4297 GCA_964654405.1 uncultured Treponemataceae bacterium | reverse complement strand
GGCTCCAATGAAAAACGCTGCAAAGGCTTCTCGAACATCCGCCCTGAACAGCAGGGCAAAAAATGCCGCGCCAAAAGCCCCCGCAGCAATCCGGGTCTTGCCCGACCGCTCGGGCAGACGCTCGATTCTGTCCAGTTCGCTTTCAGCCTCTTCAAAGCCTATCTGGTCAGTTTTAAGATCTCTGACCATCCTATCGATACGGTAAACCTTTTCGAGATTCATGATTCGCTTTTTGATTCTTCTGACTACGGTATGAGTTTTGCCGTCATCGCTGACAAAGGAAAGCATGAGGCCTGTCGCGGTCGCGAAACATTCGGCTTCGGCGCCGCCCTGGCTGGTGATGATTGAAATGGCACACTCTTCTGCCCGGTAGGTTTCGCCGCCGCTTTCCAGCATCAGCCGGGCAGTGTCAGCGGCGAACAACAGCAGCTCTTCTGTATGCATCAGTACGAACGCCCCTTCCCTGAATCGGTTATTTCCACCAGCGAAAGCGGATATGGCTGAAAGAGCACTTGCTTCAGAAGATATTCTTCGCCGAATCTCACAGCCCAGGAGCGGACAAGCTGGAGCAGGACGCTCGCCGGGATCCGCTCATCGCGGTACTGTTCGATCAGATTGACAAACAGAGCTCTTTCTTCTTTTGAAAGCGACTCTGAAAATCCGCCGAATGTGTGCTGGACGACATTGATGAGCGAAGTGTATTTTGGCGGGCTGGCCAGAGCCTTTTTCAGTCCGATTTCATACAGCGAAAAAACTTCAGACAGCGGTTTTTTATCCAGATTTGCGACAATGGATCCCAGCAGCCGCATTTCTTTCTGATTATGCAATAACAGAAAATACTTGTGTGAAGCGTGAAAATCCACAAGCGCGCCCATGGCGGCTTTCTTTTTCACGGCACGGAATCGGGCGAGAGTCCAGACAGCCCCGAGAAAATGCTCCCGAATGGTAAAATTCCTGAGCCGCCCTTCGTCTTCTATCGGTATGCCCTCGAATGCGCGGACAACTTCTGCGCCGAAAATGCCGGTTCCCGGCTTTGAGCCTGATTCAGGCGCAAAAGAAGCATACACTTTAACATCCTTGAAGCCGCAGGATGGGGAGCGGGATTTCAGGATGAATCCGTCAGGCGCTTCCAGGTTGCCGCAATATTCTTCAGCCCAAGAGCGCATCACCGGTCCGAATCGCCTGCCGGTCGCAGGCTGGAGCAGTTCCGCGGTATCCCCGTCCCGGACAACTCTGACAGGGTCGCGCGGACAGCCCAGGCCTATCGCCATTTCCGGGCATTCGTGGATGATGTCGACGAATGGTTCGAGCTGTCTGACAAATTCGTCATTGATGACTTCGCCGTTCCATCTGCAATGCTCAAAGCCGAGACAACGGGACATGAACAAGCGCGGGCGGACTTCATCCATGGTTCAGCTCCTTCCCATCCAGTGTGCTGTATTGTATGGCATTTTACCACAGTATTATGCCGAATTGAAAAAAATCTGAAACCTTTTTGCCATGCTGAACGACTATATAGCAGCGAAATTCGATACATGGAGGTTACCATGAGAAAATCCACCAGAAAAATCCTCACGGCAGCAGTTGTTTTCGTGCTTTTCTTCGCTTCAGCAGCACTCGTTTCTGCCCAGATGCGTCCAATGGGCAAGGATGCGGTCAGAGGCTGGTTTCAGAACCTCAGGCTGACCGATCAGGAGCTTCAGGAAATTGCGAAAATAATCGAAGCGGATGAGGCCGAATTGGCAAGGGCGCAGGCTGAAATCAAGATAATCCAGTCGAAGATTGCGCGCCTCATGCTGGAAAGCGCGCCGGACCTTGACGCAATCAAAGAAGAAATCGGCAAGAGCGCTGAATATGAAAAAACTATCAAATTCATTCAGATCAAACGCCAGCTGGAAGTGAAAAAAGTGCTGGGAGAAGAACGCTGGCAGACCGTGCTCATGCTGGTCCGTGAAGCCCGTGTATCTGAAAAATTCGGGAAGTTCGCTGATTCCTTCAGTTCAAAAGGCATGAATCCCAAGGATGCGGATCGCTGGGGCAGAATGATGCTGATGCTCAAGCGATTCATGTAAAAACAAGAGCAGAACCTGCGTATTCCCGCGGCCTTGTCTTGCAATCCTGGCATTTTAGCGTATGATAAGGGTTGAGTTATGGAAGACAAGCCGCGGTATTTTACCCTTTCTCAGCACGAACCTTCGGATGAAACATTCGATGCTGAACTGGCTGCGCATGCTGCAAACGGAGATCGAGGAGCATTCGAGCGGCTTGTCTGGCGCTGGTGGGATAGAATCCGAGGGTTTTGTTCGGCTATTGTTGGATTCGATCCGGATATGGCGGAGGAAGCATCCCAGGAGACGCTGATCCGCCTCTATCGTTCATTGAAAAATCTGCGAAAAAAAAGTTCGGTTGGAGCCTTCATTTATGCAATTTGCAGAAATGCCGCTTCTGATGTCATGCGGCGTTCTGCGCGTGTTGCAAGCAGACAGGTGTCGCTCGAGGACCTGCCGGGACTGGAACTTTCGGCTTCCGGCGAGACTCCTGAACAAGGCATCCTGCGGCAGGACCTTCAGCTCCAGCTCATCAGGGCTTTGCGCGAGCTGGATCCGACTGACCGTGCTCTCATATACCTGCATGAAGCGGAAGATGCTTCGATTCAGGAACTTGCGCGATATTTTTCGCTGCCCGAGGGAACTGTTAAATCACGCCTGTACCGCGCCAGGATTCGAGTGGCGAGACTTTTAACGGAGGCCGGATATGGCCGATGATTATTCAGTGTTCAGACATCCTGACTTGCTGAAGGATGCAGCACTGCGGGAAAGCCCGGTTTTCCCCGATTTTGAATCGGTATATAAGGCAGATGTAAAACAGCACACCATCAGAAACAGGATTTTGCTGGCTGTTTTTCTGTGCCTGACCATGGCGATAAGCGCAGCCGGCGGTTTTTTGCTTGGGAGCCTATCGAATTTTGACGGGCCGCTTTTTGCAGGCAAGCCGCTGGTTACATCCTGGTCTCTCCAGCCTGAGATGCCGGCAGCTCAGACCAGAGAAGGGGAAGTTGGCATCTATCTCGCGGGTCTTTGGGATGCCGCATCGTCAACCGCTGTTTATCAGGATCGCTAGATGCCGCTTGAACGAATGATTCTCATTATCGTTGAGTTCCTGTATTTCTTTGTTTTTGTTTTTTCACTGACACGGCGTCGGAATTATCTTGCTCAGCTTTTTTCACTCGCTGTTCTTGCAGGAATGGTCTACGTCGGCGGTTATTTTTTCGAACTCGGCTCGCAATCGGTGGAAGAACTGCAATTCTGGCTCAAAGTCGAATATTTCGGGCTTTCCTTCATGCCGACTCTCGTTCTCGTATTTGCCTGGAAATTCAACAGAAAACAGGCGATGCCATCAAATCTCACCATGGTCATCTTTGCCATTCCCTTTGTGACACTGCTGCTATCCTCCACCAATGAATACCACCATCTATACTACCGCCAGCTGTCATTTGTCCGCATCGACGGCATGAGCATTGCGCATATTGCCAAAGGCCCTTGGTATTATGTTTTTACGGTCTACATGAATTGCATTGTCCTGCTGAGTCTTGCGATATTTTTCCAGGTATTCAGAAAAAACAAATCGGTCATTCGGGCAAAAGCCTTCTGGTTTTTCGCGGGAACGCTCATTGTTGTTGGAATGGAGCTGCTTTACGCATTCGGGCTGACTCCCTATGGTATTGATATTGTACCATTTTCCTTTTTCTTTGCGGTGTTGTGTTTCGCGATTGCCATTTTCCGCTATGAATTTCTCAAATCGAATGATCTCTTCAAGGAAATTATTTTTACAAAATTGAGCGAGGGAGCTCTTCTGCTCGATCAGAATGGCCGGATCGCGGATTACAACGACGCTGCTGCCCGCATGTTCAGCTGGCTGTCGCCGGAGGCTATTGGGTATCGCATTCAGGATTTGCCTGTCGCGAAGGAATTGCTGAGTCAGATTGAAGCGGGGAAGACGGTCAATATCAACTGCAACGGGCGTGAATTCTACTACGAATTAAAGATCACCAATCTGAAAGAACAAGGCGCGGAAATGGGCAAGGTGTATCTTTTCAAGGATATCACCCGACTGAGACGAATCATGCGAACCCTGTACCGGCTTGCGAATTTTGACTCATTGACCGGCGTGTTTGTGCGGCGGCGATTTTTTGAAGAAGCAGAAAAGGAACTGGCGCGTTCAATTCGATATAAAAAACAATTTGCGATATTCATGATCGATGTCGACAATCTGAAAGAAATCAATGATACATTCGGGC
>CAZZJJ010000154.1:0-4311 GCA_964654405.1 uncultured Treponemataceae bacterium | reverse complement strand
TCCCTGGGCAGGTTCGCGACAATGGCTTCCCGTTTGGCGAGCAGTTCCCGGTTCGCGCCGATATAGCCGGGTGAATAATTCCAAGGGAGAATGGTGCGATAGAAAAGCCGCGCGTCCTTTTCAGCAGCTTGTATCCAGGAGTCGACAATCGCCTCGAGCAAAGGGTCCGTTTCGGAAACCCCGTCGATAAGCGTCAGAGAGAGGCACTTTTCAGGAAATCGAACGGCAAAAGCCATTGCGACCTCGGCTCCGTATGATGTTCCCACCAGATGAGCGCGGGCGATTCCGAGCATGTCCATCAGCTCAGCCAGATCCTGCGCGTGAAGATCCAGGCTGTATTCGCCTTCGGGCTTTTCGCTCAAGGTCTGCCCGCGCATATCATGGCAGAGACAGCGGTACTCCCCCTGAAAAGCCTGAACATAGGGAGCCCAATGCGCAACCGACATCGCGATGCCATTCAAAAAGACAATCGTTTCGTTACCCTGACCTGAAAGCTCGTAATAGAAGCTCACTCCTTGAATTTCAGCAGTCGGCATGCCTTTCCCCTTTGCGGCGCTAAAGTCCCAGATACGATTTCAGCACGTGCGGGTTGGTCTCAAGCCCCTTGGCCGTGTCTTCCAATACTATTTTACCGTTTTCCAATACATATCCCCGGTCGATGGACTTGAGCGATTCGCGCACATTCTGCTCGGTAACCAGAATGGATACCGTTTTTTTCAGCTCTTTCAAGACATCGAACACTTCACTGACAATCGACGGCTGCAGCCCAAGCGAGGGCTCATCCAGAATCAGCAGTTTCGGTTTGGACATGAGTGCCCGGGCGATCGCGACCATTCTCTGCTGACCGCCCGACATGGTGCCTGCCAGCTGTTTCCGGCGTTCTTTCAGAATCGGGAAAAGCGAAAACATGGATTCCATCTGTTCCTGTATCGCGTCTTTGGCGTGGGGTATGTAGACTGCACCCAGCCGCAGGTTGTCCTCAACCGACATGCCCGGGAAAAGCTCCCGTTCCTGGGGAACCAGCGCGACACCCCTTCTGGCCATGACATGGGTTTCAAGACCAACGATATTGGTGCCGTCAAGTTCAATCGAACCTTTCCAAGGTTTGTTCATTCCCATGATGGCATTGATCAAGGTGGTTTTTCCCGCTCCGTTCGGGCCGAAAAGCCCAACCGATTCGTTTCCTATTTCCAGAGAAACTCCGTCGATTACTTTCATTCGGCCATAGCCGCATTCCAGTCCTTGTATCTTGAGCATCAGGCAGCTCCTCCCAAGTAGGCTTCAATAACCCGCGGATTTTTCGAGACTTCTTCATACGGCCCTTCCGCAATGAGTTCTCCCGATTCCAGCACAATAACGCGGTTGGTTAATTCTCTGATGACACCCATGACATGCTCCACCACACCGACTGCCAATTTCCTTTCCGCTGCGATTTTTTTAACCGTCGCAATCAGATCCTTGGTCTCATCGGAATTGAGCCCCGCCATGACTTCATCCAGGAACAGCACTTCAGGCTCGTTGGCAAGTGCCCTCGCGATTTCCATCTTCTTGATTTCCAGAATGGTCAGTTTTGCCGTATCACGCTCAAGATTTGTCAGCCCCATCTCTTCACAGAGACGCTCGGCCTTTCTGCGGGCTTCTTTCAAGCTGGATCCTTTGGCAAAAATCGAGCCGATCATAACATTTTCAACCAGATTGAGGTTTTCCAAAGGATGAATGAGCTGGTATGTTCTGGCTATGCCAAGCCGCGCTCGCTCGTGTGCGGGCATATAGGTGATATCGCGGCCATTGAAGGTAATTGTGCCTTCGCTGGGCATGATAATGCCGGAAACCAGGTTGATGAATGTAGTTTTCCCGGCTCCGTTCGGGCCGATGATGCCCAGGATTTCGCCCTGTTCCAGTTTGAAGGAAACATTGTTGACAGCGACAAGCCCCATGAAGCGTCGAGTCAGATTGGCAGTTTCGAGTTTTGTCATGCTGTCCTCCCCGCGCGTTTGCCCGTTGTCTGCCGAATCCTGCCAAGAAGTCCGTTCGGCATGAATAAAATGACCAGAATGATGATGATGCCATAGACAACCAGATGGCCGTATGGAATCTTCAGTTTGAGCCATTCAGCGGCAAGACCCAGCAAAATGGCGCCGAATATCGGACCGACTGTGCTGTAAACGCCGCCCAAGAGCGCCATAGCGAGCGGAAGCAGGGTGAAATCCGCGCTGAAAACGGTTTCCGGTGTCGCAAAGCCATAGGATTGCACAAAAATTCCGCCGAGCAGTCCTTGAATAGCTGAAGTAACGACAAAGGCGACCAAAAGCCACTTGAAAATGTCGATACCGGAAGATTTGGCTGATGTTTCATTATTTCGAATCGCGGTCAGGGCAAAATGGATTTTACTGTGCTCAAACCAATACGAAGCCGCGATGGCGACTGCCAGCCCTCCGAGCGTCAGCCAATAGAGCTTGCTTGAACTGCCGCCGAAAATGACGCCCTGCTGGATGACAATGCCTTCCGGTCCGCCGGTAAAATCATGCAGATTATGGATGATAATTCTGAAAATTTCGCCCAAAGCCAACGTAACTATGGAAAAATACATTGCTCTGAGACGCAGAATCATGAATCCAATCAGAAACGCCGCGAATCCCGCGACAAAAGCCGCAAATGGGATGGAAAGCCATGCAGGCATTCCGCCCCGGATCATGCCGAGAATACCGGCGTAAGCACCAAGTCCGAACAGACCCGCTATACCAAAGGATATCTGTCCTGACCGGAGCAGCATATCCCAGGTTATGGCCAATGCCATGTACATCATGACATTTCGGGCAACCTGCAAGGGGTAGTCGCCGGCAAAAAGCGGCAGCGCGATTGCAATGGCACCGGCTGAAAGCGCGATGATGCGTGAAAGATTTCGGTTCACGACTTCCTCCCTTTCAGTGATCTGCTCATGATTACAACGATGATCAGGACAAAGAAAACAATGTCCGCCCAGGCTCGGGTTCCTCGGAACGCCCGCAGAATGTTCTCGGATATGCCAAGAAGGAGACTGGCTCCCAGAATGCCCGGAATATTGCCGACACCTGCCATGGCAATCAGACAGAAGCTTTTCATGGTAAAAGGTCCGCCGACGCTGGGGAATATTGCGGATTTGGTAAGAAAAAGCGCGCCCATGCCGCCTACCATGGCAATTGCAAGACCGAAGACGAGCGCATAAATTCGATAAACATCAATTCCGACAATAGCTGCACCGCGCGGATTCTGACCGACAGCGAGGGCTGCTTTGCCCGTCGTTGTTTTGGTCAGGAAATATTTCAATCCATACGCAAAAAGTATCGCTACAGCGACGAAAACAAAGGACCAGGTTCCAAAGGAAAGTTCTCCGATATCGATCGAGGATGAAACATAATCAAGTTGAAGCTTATACGTTTGGGAAGTAAAAAGGAGATTGACACTCTGGCTTAAAGCTATTGCGATTCCGAAGGTCAGGATAAGCTGGTTGAGTTCAGGCGCTTTCAATGCGCGCTTAATAGTAAGCTGAAAAAGAACCCAGCCAAAAGCCGCCATGACCAGAGCCATGGGAATGATTGCCAGAAGCGGATCCATGCCGAGCGCCTTGCAGACAAAATAGGTTGCGTAGGCAGCCACCATCATGATTTCGCCATGAGCCAGGTTGACAATATGCACAATTCCGAGGATGAGACCCATTGGTATCGCGATGGACGCGTACAGGCCGGCAGCCTGGAGACCGTAGATAACGACGGTGGGTTTCCACGCGAGAAGAGCGATTGTACCGATCACGGCCAGACCGGCCAGGATCGCAGTTCTTTGTTTCGGTGCCATCATGATCGCCTTTATAAATGGAAGATAAAGCCATGGGAAGCTCAGCTCCCCATGGCCCGGGTTTCAATCTGAATCAGCTAATCATTTCCATGCGGGGAAAGGATATATCGGTTCAGCAGTCGCAGCTTCGAACGGCCAGATTACTTCCTGGAAACCATCCTGCCACTGCAGGATTTTCTGGCGCGTAATGCCCTGGTGCTTGATGATATTGGAAGGTTTGAAGGTGATCAGCTCGCCCAGCGGTGAGGCGTATTTGGTCGCTTCAAGTGCTTTGACCAGCGGCGCTGTCTCAGTCGTTCCGGCGGCTTTAATGCCATCGGCGAGGATGTAGATAGCCGAATAGGCAAGCGGGGCGAAATAGGTAGCCGGCTCTTCTTTGAATTTTGCCACATAGGCTTTATAGAACTTCGCGCTGGCGGCGTTGTTTTCATTCATAGCCGGTGACCACATGCCATAGAGCATGACGTTGCGGGACAGCTT
>CAZZJJ010000153.1:0-4316 GCA_964654405.1 uncultured Treponemataceae bacterium | reverse complement strand
GTGACCCGGTCCGCGATTTCCTTCACTTCCCGGATTTTATGCGTAATGATGAGGACCGTGATTCCCTGACCTTTCAGGGTTTTGAGGAGTTCGAAAAAATGCTGGATTTCCTGTTCAGTCAGCACGGCGGTCGGCTCATCCAGGATGAGCAGCTGCGTTTCCCGATACATCTGGCGGAGAATTTCCAGCTGTTGGCGCTCGCTGACGGAAAGATCCGCGGCCAGTGCGTCAGGCTCCAGCGAAAAACCGAAGCGCTCAATCATGCGGGCGGCTTCTTTTTCGGCTATTTTTGTGTCGAATAAAAAACCCGCCTTTCTGGGCTCCTGCCCGAAGACGATGTTTTCTGCGACTGTAAATTCTGGCACCATTATGAAATGCTGATGGACCATGCCGATATGGAAGGCTTTGGTGTCCTGCGGGCTGCGGAAAACCGCGGGTTTGCCGGCGATGGTGATGGTTCCCGCATCTGGCTCGAGAAGCCCGGCCAGGATTTTCATCAGGGTTGTTTTACCCGCTCCGTTTTCCCCGACAATCGCATGGATTTCGCCAGCTTCGACAGACAGATTGGCCCCGTCATTTGCTACCGTGCCGCTTGAGGGAAATGTTTTTCGAATATTATTCATAACCAGATAACTCATGCCGGCAACCTTGCTGTCCTTTGAACCATGATAGCCGGCTCGCTCAGAGCCGGCTATTTTCCAAACATCGCCGATAAACTTACAGCTGAGGAATGGCAAAGGTCAATTTGCCCGACTTGATTTCCTGGATCTTCATATCCATTTTGGATCGAATTGCCGCGGGGAGCAGGGCAAGGTACACCGGGCTTCTGTCCAGAAATTCGACATAGCCCTCTTTGATTCCGACTACATCGGCCTTGCCGAAGGGAAGCGTGCCGGCTGCCGCGTCCTTGAGCACCGTGTAGGCGAGGCGTTCCTGGTTGAGGGCGGTACAGCCGACAATATTTTTCGGCGCCCGTGAATACTCATCGGCATCGAAGAAGACAAGGTATTTTCCGGAATCCTGAGCGGCTTTGATGGAACCCTGGCTCGCGGAGCCCGCGATGGGGAGGACGACATCACTGCCGGAATCGTACATGCTTTTGGTCAGTTCGAGGGCTTTTGTCGCGTCATACCAGTTGCCGAGGACACGCACATCAAGCTGAAAGGCGGGATCGACAGCTTTGAGCCCTTTTTCAAAACCTGGGATAATCAGCTTATCCATGACCGGGTAATGCTGGCCGATAAGCATTCCCGCTTTTTTCGCGGAATTCGCGCCCGGCATGCTGGAGGTCGAGACGAGACCTGCAAGATAGCCGGTAATGAAACCCTGTTCGATCTGGTTGTACAGTACTGTGTACATGTTCGGGTTTCCCGCGAACTGCCCGTCAAGGCAGATGAATTTCTGCTTCGGGAAGAGGGCTGAGACTTTGTTGGCCAGATCCGGCATCGAGGGATTGGAAGTGAGGATAACATCGTATTTCCCTTCAGCGGTCAGGCTTATCAGCTTTTCTTCCCATTCTGCCTGGTTGAAGCCTGCCTCGAACACCTTGACACTGGAGCCGGGGTTTTCAGCAGCGAATCGCTCGGCGCCTTTGGCAAGGCCGTCATAGGTGGGACTGCCTTCCCTGATCCCCGGGATAAATACGCCGATTTTCAGAGGCGCGGCGAAGACCTGCGCCGACAGCGCGAGGCTCGCGAGAAGGATGGTAAAGATGGTCAACGTCCTTTTCATGGAATGCTCCTTGGACTCGAATCGAACTCGATTCAAAATTTACGTAACAAAAAATTAACGTAAGTTTTATTTTACCGTATTTCAAAAAACTTTCAAGTAGGGTATACTGGATTTTGAAATGAAAAAGAGCGACAACGGGTTGAAAATCGGCGACCTGGCTTCGATGTTTGGACTCACCGCGAGGACCATCCGCTATTACGAGGAGCTTGGACTGCTGAAATCCAACGACAGAACCGAGGGAATCCATCGGCGATATCCGGAAAAAAACATTGTGTATCTGAACCGGATAAAATATTTGAAGGATTACGGACTCAGCCTCGGAGAAATCAAGGAATTTTTCGATCTCGCTGAAAAGGATCGGTCAGGAGCGGCGTGCAAGGAATTGCTGCTCTCAAAGTATCAGGAAAAAATAGCGGAAGAGGAGAACAATCTCGAAAAAATCCGCATCCGACTCGCCTCGCTCAGAGAGCAGGTTGCAGCTTTGCAATCGTTGGAACATTTTTTCTCCTGCCCGGGCGATTCCTGCGAGACCTGCGAATTTTCAATGTTCTGTGATGAACCGGAAGATGAAGCACCATGATTTATTCGATTGATATCGGAACTGCCAGCATGAAGGGCGGGTTTTTTACCCGCTCGGGTTCCTGCGTGGCTTTCGCAAAAGCGCCCATACGTGCCGAAAAGGGCAACATCCCGCCAATCCATGAAATTTCGGCTTTCGCCTGGCTGGACGCCTTCAAAGAGCTTACCCGCATGCTTGCGGGGCAGTCCGCGGCCGGCGGGCTGGGCTTGCATCAGCCGATTGAGGCGATTGTGGTCAGCGGGAATGGTCCGACCATCGTGCCGGTGGACAAAAGCGGCCAGCCGCTGATGAATGCAATAACCTGGCTGGATCGCCGCGCTTCCGCGGAAGCGGCCGAAGCCAGTGAAGCACTGGAATATAAACTCGACCCTGCCTATAACCTGCCGAAAATCCTCTGGATCAGGAATCATGCACCGGATATCTATGAAAAAACCCGCTGGTTTGTGTCGTGTCCTGAATATCTGTGTGCACAGCTGTCGGGGAATTACGTTTCCTTTCTGCCGGCAGAGGGTTTCAAAAAAATCATCTGGGATGAGCAGGCTTTGGCGCGGCTTTTCCTGGATGCAGAAAAATTTCCGCCATTTTTGCCGCCAGCCAGCGCGGTGGGTGTACTAACGCAACCAGCCCGGGCGGAATTCGATCTGGAGAACCTGGCTGAACCCGGCATTCCTATTATTGGAAGCGGACCGGATTTTCTCGCTGCGCTGGTCGGAACTGCCACTATCGAGCCGGGGCGTGCCTGCGACCGGGCCGGAACCTCGGAAGGCATCAATCTCTGCGCAGCTGAGGCAGAACTCCGGGACAGCCGGCTTTTATACATGCCGCACATTATAGAACCCTATTGGAACATCTCGGGGGTTATTTCAACTTCTGGGAAGGCAGTGTCGTGGATCCGAGGAACGCTGGGGCTGTCCGATCTGTCCTATGACGAATTTTTTGCCATGGCGGAAACAGCGCAGGCGGGAGCGAGAGGCTTGCTCTTTCTGCCCTATCTGTCGGGCGAGCGTGCGCCGATCTGGGATCCTGCAGCGCGCGGCGCTTTTATCGGCCTGGGTTTGCATCACGGCAAGGCGGAGATGGCGCGGGCTGTTGTCGAATCAACCGGCTTTGCCATCCGCGATGTAGTCGAATTGATGGAGGCTGCCGGTGCGCGGGTTGATGATATCCGGGTTACCGGCCATCCTGCCAGCGGGCGGGTCTGGAATCAGATCAAGGCGGATATTCTGCAGAAGCCGGTGCGCGCGCCTGAGTTTTATCAGGCTGAACTGGTCGGCAATACCTGCATGGCCCTCGCTGCCATGGGCGAGTTCGGAGACATGGCCGAGGCGAGCCGTGCAATTGTTAAAACGGGGCTTGTATACGAGCCTTCAGCCGGAAAAAAAGCGCTCTACGATGAGCTTTTCGGTCTCTATCGGGAAAGTTATCAGGCTTTGAAAGGGATTTTCCCGCGGCTTGCCGGAGAATCAGCATAGCTTAAAATTCCTCTGAGATTTGCGCCATCGCGAGCGACGGGCAAAAATGGATGGATTCTTCCTTTTTATTGCCGCCTCTGCCGCTGCACCCTTGACCCTTTTTGAAAGTCGGTCTACTTTTATCCATATCTGGGGCATTTTAAACCCCTCACTCTGTGTTATAGAAAACCCGGGATGTACCAATCCCGCCCGTCAAACTATCTTTTCAGGAGGGCAGCAATGCCGGAAACCAAAGTGCTTGTCAATTTATCCAACCGCCACATCCATCTTTCCCGTGAGGATGTCGAAGCGCTGTTCGGAAAGGGCTATCAGCTGACCAAGACCAAGGATCTGATGCAGCCAGGGCAGTTTGCCTGCGCTGAAACGGTCACTATCAAAGGGCCGAAGGGAGCCTTTGAGGGCGTCAGGATTCTGGGGCCGGAAAGAAAGGAAACTCAGTGTGAAATTCTGGCAAGCGATCAATTCAAGCTCGGCGTTCCCGGATGCCCGGTCAGAGAATCAGGTCAGCTCGACGGCAGTGCGCCCTTTGAAAT
>CAZZJJ010000152.1:0-4336 GCA_964654405.1 uncultured Treponemataceae bacterium | reverse complement strand
GACGATGTCAGCGTTATGCGAATTATCAACGTTCCTCGCCGCGGAATCGGAAAAGTCGGCCTGGAAAAAATGATTTCCTACGCACGGAGCCACAATCAATCGCTGCATGACGCGCTGGAAGCGCTTGCGCGTTCAAATCATCCCTTGTGCCAGCAGCACGCGACGCGCGACGCCATCGAGTTTTTTGAATATCTTGCCAATGCCCGGAGCGCAATGCTTTCCAGAAAAATTCCGGTTTCGGCTCAGCTCCGCGAAATGGTCAAGGAAATCGGCTACTGGCGGTATTTGCTGGAAGAACACAAGTCGGACGATAAGGTCGCTGGCTGGAAATACCGCAATATCGAACTTCTGATCGCTTCAATTGAGCGCTGGGAGCGGGACCCGGACAATTTTGACACCAGCCTCTTTGCCTATCTTGCGAGGATTTCTCTGATAACCCGCGATGACCCCGAGGACACGGAAGGCAAGGTGAGCCTTTTGACCATTCATTCGGCAAAAGGGCTCGAATATGAAATTGTCTTCCTGCCTGGATGCGAAGAAGGGATCATGCCGCATGCCCGTTCAGTCGAGGAAGGCGATGGTGATATCGAGGAAGAACGGCGCCTTTTCTATGTTGCGCTCACTCGCGCCAGAAAACGGTTGTATCTGAGCCGATGTCTGGAACGCAAACATTACAGTCAGATTCTAACGCCTGCGCCTTCGCCGTTTCTGGAGGAATTGCCGAAAGAATTGGTAAAAGATGAGGATGGATCTGAAAAAGACGGGCGAACGGAAGAGGAAATACAGAAAGAGCTCTTCGCCCGCTTTAAAGCCAAGTTCGCTTCACGCGCCGGATAAAAGCATCCAGGTGAGTTCATGCTTGTTGTGCCAGAGGTGGACAACCCGGGAGCCGGGTATGCCTGCGAACAATCTCGTGGTGGCGCGGTCATAACTCGGCCCTTGCATTTTGATGGTGCAAATGAAGTTTTTAGCGAGGCCGCTTTCCAGCCACTGCGAAATCCATCGGTATAAGGCTTCAGGATAACAGATGACGTCGGAAAATACCCAGTCCGCAGGTCCAAGCTCGGAGGGTTTCAGCGTAAAGGCATCATGCTTGAGAAAGGTGACGCGCTCCATGGCCGCGACCTTCTCATCCAGCGGTGCCCGATCAATAGCGGTCACTGAGGCGCCCAATGAGGCGAGAGCCCAGGTCCAGCCGCCGGGGCAGGCCCCTGCGTCGATACAGCGCTCGCCGGGCGCAGGCATCCGGCCTGCAAGAACAAGCGCTTCCCAGAGCTTCTGATAGGCTCGCGAGGGCGGGCCTTCCTTGTCTTCGATAAATGAAAACTCACCATTGGGAAAGGGGCTCGAACAGCGGGCTGAACCTAAAAGCTGGTGCTCGTCCAGGAGGGTGAAGGCCCCCATCGGCGCGGCTGGCAGGGTAAATGGAAACTGCTTGGGCTTTGTCGGCAGAGGCGGCAGGGCGTCGGAGATGAGCATGGTGCGGCGGCTGCAATGGACAGGGTAGGGCGCCCAGTTCCGTTGGATAGCTTTCAGCGCCCGGGCGGCTTCCGAGATTGAGTCGAATTCCAGGAGGAAAGGCTCTTCCCAGACATTTCTGGTCCAATAGACCGATTCAGGCAGCTCGGGCATCGCTGTTTCCTTTCCGGGAATGCTGATGCAGCTGATCAGTTCATTGTCGATTCTGGTAAAGCCGGGAATTTCTTCAAGCAGGTGGTTGAGAAAACCCCGGGCTGCATGAAAGGATTTACCGTGCAGAAACTGTATATTCACAAGGCGGTACTATAGCATGTTCCGACGCCTATGTCATGGACCGCGGCGCTCTTGACAGGAAAGGCAAGCTGTGGTGATTTGTTACATAGCAATGTCTGAAAGGAACCCTGAATGTCCGAATCAGCGCTCTATAGCAGTGTATCTTCGCAATTCGATCATGTAATCCGCGATCCGGTCTGGGGGGACATTCCCATGCCCGAAAGCATATTCGAGCTGACCCGGGCGCAACCTTTCCTGATTGCTGACAATATCCGCCAGCTCGGACCGGTCAGCATGGTATATCCGGGAGCTACCCATTCACGCAAAGCCCACAGCATCGGGGTTTACAGCCTTGCCCGGCGCATGCTGCTTGCGCTCATCGAGCGCGGCCAGATATCTTTTGTTTCGCGTGAAGGCGCACGGAGCTTCCTTGTTGCAGCGCTCTGTCATGATCTTGGCCATTACCCATACGCTCATTCGCTGAAAGAACTGCCGCTGACCAGCCACGAAGCGCTCGCGGGTGATATAATGCTGGAAGAGCCGATGCGGAGTCTGGCAGGCAGCTGCGGCGCTGACCCTGAGCAGGTCGCCGCCATCATCGATCTGGATCGCGATGAGCCGCACGATCGGGAAACCGCCATGTTCCGGCGCTTTCTCTCAGGGGTGATGGATCCGGATAAAATCGATTATCTGACCCGCGACGCTTTTTACTGCGGTGTTCCCTATGGCATTCAGGATGCTGACTTTATCATGCGGCGCCTTTTTATCGTGGATGACCGGCTTGCGGTCGACGAACGAAGCGAAATCAGCGTCGAAGCAGTGCTGTTTTCCAAGTACCAGATGTACCGGGCTGTGTATTGGCATCCTCTTGTGCGTTCAGCAACCGCCATGGTGAAAAAATCGATAGTTCTGGCTCTGTTGGGAAATGAAATTAAAATGCAGGATCTCTACGGCCTCGATGACGAAGGTTTCCGTTCGCTGGTGCTGGGGAAAGACTCTGATTCATTCCTCCTCGCACGGCGGGTTTTCTCGGGAAAGCTGCTGCATCCCGTAGCCGAACTCTCCTATGACCCTGCCAATATCGTGCACACCGATCTTGACGACCTGGAAAAGCGGCTTGGCGCTGAGTCTGCGCTCGCCATGGCAGCTGACTTGCCCGAGAACGAAATTGTCATCGACATTCCGGAACCGATCAATTTTGAAGTGGAATTGCCGGTGATGACTGCCCAGGGGCTTGAACCGTTCATAGCGCATTCCAGTATTTTCAGCGAATCCGCCGTGCGGGACATCAGGAATTCCCTGCGCAAGATACGCATCTACGCGCCGAAGAAAAACCGCGATGCGCGGATTCAGGAGCTGGCTCGGCAATTGCTTTCATAAGATATTGTTTGTCAAGAAAATACCCTGCTGAAACAGGCTTCTTCCCCAGTCGTTGACCGTTCTAAGATGCTCTCACATGTTATCTATACACTCGTTTAGTATAATGCAATAAAAATATTGTTTCTGTCGATTCTTTCTCCTCAAGATTCGTTGACACCTTTCCGTTATGGCGTAGAATTGGGATGTAGTGGGAAATAGTGGTAAATAGTAGGAAATAGTGGCATGAATCTATTAACTGGTGAGTTCAGAAATACTCTGGACGAAAAAGGACGGCTTTCTCTCCCCGCCCGCCTCAGAAGCGAACTGCCCGGAACCAGCCTTGTCCTGACCCAGGGTGTCGATAAATGCCTCTGGCTCTTCCCTCCTCTGCAGTGGCAAGAGCTGTCTGATAAGCTGATGGCAAGCACGAGCCTGTTCCAGGCACGTTCACGCCTGGTTCAGCGCCGTATTCTCGCCCCTGCGCAGGAAGTGGAAATTGACCGGCTGGGCCGCATTTCAATTCCGCAGAGCCTTCGCGAATGGGCAGGTTTGAAAGGCGAGTGTATCGTTCTTGGTATCACCAAATACATCGAGATATGGAACGCTGAAGAATATCAGAAATATCTCGATGCCAATGAAAGCGAATTCCTCCAGGCGACTGAGGGGATTGAAGGGCTGACGCTCTAGGCGGTTTGACCATGACGCAAGCGACTGAAACAGCCAACGACCATGAAAGCCAGCACTATCACTATCCCGTCATGCTTCCGGAAATTCTGGAACTCGTACGTTCCCTTGAAAAATCCAATCCCGCTATTCTCGATTGCACCATAGGAGCAGGCGGGCATGCAGAAGCCATCCTCGCTGCACTTCCTCATGCTCATTATACCGGCATCGATGCGGATCCTGAGGCAATAGAGCGGGCTGGTGCCAGGCTTTCTGGCTATGCTGACCGGCTTACCTTGATCAACGGCTATTTTGATGAAGCTGTGGCCCGCCTTGCGCAAGATCCTGACTTTCGGCCTGACTTTATTTTGTTTGACCTTGGTGTCAGCACCCATCATTATACTGAATCCCGGCGCGGTTTCAGCTTTCAGAATGACGAGCCGCTGGATATGCGCCTTTCTCCCGAAGCGGAGCTTTCAGCCGCGGATATCGTCAATCGATTCAGGGAAGATGAGATCGCCGATATTCTCTACCTTTATGGCGAAGAGCGCCATTCCCGCAG
>CAZZJJ010000151.1:0-4453 GCA_964654405.1 uncultured Treponemataceae bacterium | reverse complement strand
CTGATTATGGCAATGGGCGCGGGCTTGGTTTCCAGTTTGGCCCCCGCTATCCGGACGGCTGCGGTCACACCGGTTTTACTGGTACATTCCTGTATGTAAACCCCGGCAGAAGGCTCTCCTTGAGCATTCTTGCCAACCGCCTGCATGTTCTTGAGCCGCAGAACATCGATCCGTTCCGCGAGGCGATTGCAGAGGCGGCGCTGGAAATTGTCGGAGAGTAAATAAAGCCTCTGGGCTTTTCGTTAACCCACCGCCTTTTTAAAACACGGTTTCAAATATCAAAAAAATCTTGACCGCCTAATAATTATGCCCTAGAATCTCATAATTATGCTTGCCGTGGTCAAGAATTGGCCGGAATCTGGCAACAAGGAGTAAGTATGAAGAAATTTCTCGTTCTGCTGATGGCACTTGCAGTGGTGCTCGGTGCAGGAGCACAGAACAAGGCTGGATGGCCGGATCAGTTGAAATTCATGGCGGGACCCCCGGGCGGCAACTGGTTTGCTCTTGGGACAGCGCTTTCTGAAATGTGGAGCAAGGCTGTTTTGCAGACGACTTCTTCAACAGGCGGCGGTGTTGCCAATATTCTGAACGCCGATGCCAAGAAGGGTGACTTTGGATTCTCTGTTACCTCGCTGGTCGGCGCGGCAATCGCGGGCGAAGAGGATTTTGCCGGAAAAGCGGTCAAAAACACCGTCGTCATGGCAAACCTCTATACCCAGTTTACTTATTTTATTGTGAGAAAAGATTTTGCTGATAAAAACGGTATCAAGACCTTTGACGATATGATCAATGGCAATGTTCCTGTTCGTTTTGCTACACTGAAGCCGGGAACAGCTTCCGAGTTTGTCATCAAAGCGCTTTTCAAAAAAGGCTATGGCACCGATTACGACAAGCTGAAGAAAAAAGGCTGGACCTTCGAGTTTACATCCTATGAAAACGGCACGGACCTGATTGCGGACAATCATCTCGATTGCTTCGCCTTCTCGGTAGGCCGTGTTGCAAGTGTTGTCATGAACATTGAAAACTCCACGCCGATCTATATCCTTCCGGTTGGGCAAAAAGCTTTGGATGCTTTGGCTCAGGCTTATGGAACGACAACATTTACTGTTGAGCCAGGTATTTACAAGAGCGTGAAAACTCCTGTCAAAACCGTCGGCGATTACACGTGTATCGTCATCCGCAAAGATTTGCCGGATTCATTGGTATATGAGCTGAACAAAGCGCTATGGGCTAACAAAGCCAGCCTAGCCATGGCTGTTCAGGATATCAATGAGCTTAACCCCAAAGAAGCACTGCCCGCCGGAGTGCCTGCGCACCCTGCTTCGGTTCAGTTCTGGAAGACTGCTAAATAGCTTTTAAACAGCAACCGCTTTGAAGATGTGGTTGCTGGCGGAATTGATGTTGCGGATTTTAAAAGCTTCATTTAATTCTTTTCAGGGCCGGGGCGTGACTCCGGCCTTGAAATTTTCCCATTTTTATTACGCCAGGGAGCAAGCATGCGCAAGGTTGAAGGTTTTACAAAAAAGAGCATTTATGTCTATGTAGTTTTGATTGGCTTGTTTCATATCTATACCTCCGTTTTTGGCAATTTTGAAGCGTATTTGCAGCGAGCATTGCATCTTACGATGATTCTGCCGCTTGTCTTCCTTCTGTGGCCGATAAGCAAGAAAGCTCCGACAGACAGGATTCCCTGGTATGATGTGGTTCTGGCGGCTATTTCTTTCGCCCCAGGGGTGTATATTGTTATTAATTACTGGACGATTACGACAAGAATCGTGCAGATAGACCCACTGACGGTGACACAGATAGTATTGGGAGCTCTGCTCATACTGCTCCTGCTTGAAGCCGCGCGGAGAATTGTCGGCTTGCCAATCATGATCATCGCGCTGGTTGCCATCCTGTACATGTTGTTCGGGAAATACATTCCCGGTCTTTTTCAAGGCATTTCTTTTACGCCGGCCGAGATTATCGAACAGGCGTTTTTGACGGATGAAGGCATTTTTTCTTCTCCGCTTGGAGTGTCCGCTACCTATGTCATGGTATTCCTGATTTTTGGCGGATTTTTGGAAAAAAGCGGGGTCGGCGAATTTTTCATGCAATTTGCCCAGGCATTTACCGGTACTCAGCCGGGAGGGCCTGCGCTTATTGCCGTTACTTCTTCGTGTCTTTTTGGTTCCATTTCCGGTTCAGCTGTCGCGAATGTGTACGGAACGGGAACCTTTACCATCCCGCTCATGAAGAAAATTGGCTATCCAAGCCATTTTGCCGGAGCTGTCGAAGCGGTAGCATCCACAGGCGGCCAGATAATGCCGCCTATTATGGGAGCCGGCGCATTCTTGATGGCTTCATTCCTTGGGCTGCCCTATAAAACCATTATGATCGCGGCAATCTTGCCGGCACTCATGTATTACGGCGCTGTCTTTTTGATGGTACGGCTGGGAGCGCATAAGAATCATCTGAAAGGACTCAGTCAGGAAGAATTGCCGTCAAAACGGCTGGTAGCCAAAAAATCCTTCATGGTGATTCCGCTTGTGGGTATTGTCTATTTCCTGATGACAGGCGCGACACCCATGAAAGCCGCTATCATTGGTATCATACTAGCCTGGCTCATTTCGTTCTTCAATCCAAAACCGGAACTGGATCAGAGCAAGAAAAAACTCTCATATCTGACGGGAGCGGTTGTATCAGCGGTTTTTATCGCGCTGGTCTTTTTCCCGAGTATTTCAGATTCGCTCTTTAAAACGAAATTGAGTATAATACCGGTAGTAATTCTTTTCATTGCAGTAACATACTTGAATGGCGGCATGAATATCCGCGATGTCGTCGACGCGATCTATGAAGGCGCCAAAGGGATTCCGCTTATCGCGATTGCCTGCGCGACAGCAGGCATTGTCCTCGGCGCAGTCGCGTTGACAGGAATCGGCGGCAAACTTGTCGGCTTTGTTCTTTCATTTGCCAAAGACGCACCCCTGCTTGGCCTGGTGCTGGTTATGCTAATTTCAATATTCCTTGGAATGGGGCTTCCCACCACTGGTGCGTATATCCTTGGTTCCGCCTTGGGCGCACCGATCATGGTCAAGATGGGCTTTTCTCCCCTCGCGTCGCACATGTTTGTATTCTATTTTGCCGTTATATCGAATATTACTCCTCCGGTCGCGCTTGCTGCCTTTGCCGCCAGTTCGATCGCTGGAGCGCCGCCCAACAAGATAGGTTTCCAGGCAATGCGGCTCGGCTTCCTTGCTTTTGTTGTTCCTTTTGCTTTCTGTTATGATCCCGGTTTATTGTTGCAGGGAACACTTGCGGCAAACCTCTGGGCTATCGTGTCAGGCATTATTGCCTTGTTTGCATTCGGATATTTCTGGATGGGGTACATTACCCGACCGATTTCCTGGCCAATACGTGCCGTGCTGGTACTGGCTGGAGTTATCGCCTTGTTTCCGAATAATCTCTATGTCCTTGGCGCGGGTATTCTGGTTGGAGGTTCATTCCTCTATTCGAAACTGGTATTGGAAAAGAGGCAAGCGTAAAAGCTGCGCATCGGTGGCGGCTCTTGAAAAGGTTTTACACCTGACAGCGCCGCGGGAGGTATTTCATGAAATGGCGGCTAGATGGCAATGTGCTTTATGTGGTCATGAAGGCGGGAGAAGTATTCCCGCGCGATGTTCTGCCGCTTTTCATGGGGAACCTCGGGGCTGACGGTGCAGCTGCTGAATCGGGGTTTTTAAAGCCAACCGGCATCATCCTGACCGGACTCGGCATGGTGAAAAATATCGAACTGGGGCTTGGCTGGTACAAGGATAAGGTAGTTGGGTATGAGCGGGATTTCATTTCCGAGCCGAATGAATTGCTAGCCTTGAGCGGCTTTTTCATTCAGGATGCGGAGAGACCTTGTCATATCCATGCAGTACTCGGAGGCAGGGAGAGCATGGCAAGGGGCGGGCACCTTTTTTCCTGCGAAGTATTTACTTTTTTAGAAATGGCTGTCCGGATGGAAGATGCGCCTTTGTCCCGCCACATGGTTGACGGGCTCCCTGAACTCACTTGGTAAAGGGAAACGCGATGGAACGATGTCCCTGGTGCGGTTCTGATCCTCTGTATATCGAATACCACGATAAGGAGTGGGGCAGCCCAGTTCATGACGAGCGCAAGCATTTCGAATTTCTCCTTCTGGAAACCCAGCAGGCCGGACTTTCCTGGCTGACCATTTTGAAAAAACGTGAAGCCTACCGTGAAGCCTTTTATAATTTTGAGCCGGAACGAGTGGCACGTCTTGCCGAGGCAGATGTAGCGCGCATGCTGGAAAACCCCAGGATTGTCAGAAACCGGCGAAAACTTGCGGCCGCTGTGGTGAATGCCCAGCATTTTCTGGAAATTCAGGAAAAATACGGCAGTTTTGACGCCTGGATTTGGGATTTTGTGGATGGCCGTCCCGTCAATCACGGCCGGAAATGCC
>CAZZJJ010000150.1:0-4456 GCA_964654405.1 uncultured Treponemataceae bacterium | reverse complement strand
GTTTCGCGTTTACCGAAGAAATTACGGTCAGTCTTTTTGTCTGGATTACGCTCCTTGGAATTGCCATTGCGTTCAGAAGAGGTTCCAATCTCAAGATGACCAATCTCTATGATTCTTTAAAACCAGGTATGAAAAAAGCGGTTCTGCTGGTGTCGGGGATCATTGGACTCATAATATTCGGCTTCCTGATTTACAACTCTGTCCGTGAAATTTACAAGAATGTGACGTTTTATCATACAACATCAGAAGCACTTGGCATCCCGACATGGATTTACAGCATGGGGACGCCGGTTTTTTCGCTCTTTGTCATTAAAGAACTCGTGGCAAGCACGTTTAAAAGTTTAAAAGAACTGAATAGCGAAACCAGTACAACCAGGGAGGAACAACAATAATGGCAGCCCTGTTAGTATTCGGCGTTTTCATTATCCTGGTTATTTTCGGCACTCCTATCGGCCTTGCGCTGGGAGCCGCGGGAATAGGCGCAATTACCAACTTCAATCTTGGTATTGCGATGATTTCACGAAATTTTGAAGCCAATATTTCGAAATTTCCCCTGATAGCGATTCCTTTCTTCATTTTAGCGGGCATCCTCATGGAAAAATCGCGCATCGTTGAAGGAATTTCGAAATTCATAATTTTACTCGTTGGAAAGCGAACCGGCGGTCTTGCGATTGCCGGAGTTATTACCTGTATTTTCTGGGGCGCGGTTTCAGGTTCTGGTCCGGCAACCGCGGCAGCCTTGGGGTTGGTGTTCATTACGCCGATGATCAAGCAAGGCTATAATAAGTATTTTGCGGCAAGCACGATTGCGGCAGGCGCGGGGCTTTCTATAATAATTCCGCCCAGTATTTCGTTCATCGTGTACGGAAACCTCACCAATGTTTCAGTCGGTGCGCTGTTTCTCGGCGGCGTCATTCCTGGCATTATCGTCGGACTCTTTTTAATTGGCGTTGTGTATATACAATCCAAAAAATATAATTTCCGCGGAACCGAAGAAACGGGCACCGGGAAAGAAATTCTGAAAGCTTTTCTGAGTTCCATCTGGGCGCTGCTCGCGCCGGTTATCATTCTGGGATCCATTTACGCTGGAATTGCAACCCCGACTGAGTCGGCAATAATGGGCGTTTTCTACGCGCTCTTTGTCGGAATTTTCATTTATCGAACAATCAATTTTAGGGTAATAGTCGAAGCGTTGGCCGACACTGCGGTTTCATCGGCGGTTGTCATGTTTGTCGTTTCGATGGCGGGTATTTTTTCCTGGGCAGCATCCACGCTCGGTGTCATAGATGCCGCCGCGAATCTTGTTTCAAGCCTGACTAAAAACCCGCTTGTTTTTGTAATGCTGACCAATGTCGTGATGATAATCGCGGGAATGTTTCTTGACGCGATATCCATTACCTATGTCTTCATGCCGATAATTCTCCCGGCGCTTCTGGCGTTGCACATTGATCCGCTCTATTTCGGTGTTGTCTTTACCATCGCGCTTGCTATTGGTCAGATTACTCCGCCGGTCGCAGTCAATCTGTACGTAACAGCCAACCTGATTAAGAGCAATATCAACAACCAGATGGTGAAATATGTCATCCCCATGGTAATTGCAGCGATCCTGGCGCTCTTTTTCCTCACCTTTTTCCCGCAGATATCGCTCTGGCTGCCTGTCGCGTCCAAGCTATATACACCGTTGTTTTGATCTTGTGAGAATCAGCCAGAATCGCTGAAAAAACGTATGATAAAAAAAGGCTGCATGAATGCAGCCTTTTTGCTTCTCAGAATTGTATCAGAGCGAGTATTGTTTCATTTTGCGGTATAACGTGTTTCGGCTGATTCCAAGCATTTTTGCACAGTAAGAAATATTGCCTTCAGCCTCTCTGAGCGCTTTGCGAATTTGTTCTTTTTCAATGCTTTCGAGATCTCTGATTTCAGGCTGGACACTTTGTTCGATCGGCGAGGACGGGTCTGAATCTTTCTCTGCATGCTGAATGCTGTTGACGATATAATTCGGCAAATCTGCCGGCGTTATGCGATTCGACCTCGAAACGATAATTGCCCGTTCTATGACATTTTCAAGCTCGCGCACATTACCCGGCCATTGATATTGTCTGAACACTTGAAACACTTCCGTATCAATCTCGGGAATGGTCCGGCCATGCTGAGCAGCGTTTTTTCTAACAAAGCTTTCGACTAGAATAGGAATATCCTCAAGCCGTTCTCGGAGGCTTGGCGTATGGATGCAGAGCACATTCAGCCGGTAATAAAGATCTTCACGGAAATTATTGTTTCGAATTTCTGTCAGCAAATTTTTATTGGTCGCCGCGATAACCCGGGTGTCGACGGTTATATTTTTTGTGCCGCCGATTCTGGTAAACGTGTGGTCCTGCAAAACCCGTAAAAGTTTTGACTGCATATCGAGCGGCATTTCAGCGATTTCATCCAGAAATATGGTACCGCCGTTGGCTTGTTCAAACTTGCCGGGGAAGCCTTCTTTTTTTGCCCCGGTGAAAGAGCCGGACTCATACCCGAACAACTCGCTTTCAATAAGCGAACGGGGAAGGCTCGCACAATTGACAATGACCAAAGGCCCTGAGCTTCTCATCGAAGCTTGATGAATTGCATGCGCGAACATCTCCTTGCCGGTGCCGCTTTCGCCCTCAATCAGGACGTTTGCATTGCTTTGCGCCGCGATGCGTGAAAGATTGACCGCTTCCATGAATGCCGGTTCCTTGCCGATGATGTCCTTGAAGCTGAACCGGGCTTTGGCGCCGGTAATTCGCGCGATCATGGTATGAGATGTCTCATAGAGCCTGAACGTGTCGATGACGCCGATCATTCGCGAATTTCTGTCGCGAAGGACAATGGCAGATTTCATGAAATGGAGTTTCCCCCGCGAGGGACTGTGAATGATAAATTCTTTTTCAAGATAACCCTGACCATTTTCGAGAACATCGAGGATGACTGGACGAAAATCAACAATCTCCGTGACATGCTTCCCAACCACCAAAGTGGATGAAAGATCCAGCAGGTTTGCACCCATCTGGTTGAGGTAAAGCACATATCCCTCACTGTCGAGAATCAGAATGCCATCGGAAATTGAATCGACAATAGTCTTCAAAATCGGCTGAGCAGCAAAATCCAGAAGGTTGACTTTGGCAGCTTTCGCCTCCCGAATATCGATGTCGACAATATGTGATGTTGATGTCCATTGAATCATCGCAGTGCCTCACTCTGTAACAGGTAAGCACATCATAGTGTAACAATTTTGAACAGTCAATGAAAAATTTTTGTTCCATGGTTGAGCATTCATTCGAAATTCATGCAAAAACGAGCAAGCGCCTTGCCATGGGCACTGCCTGATACACGGATTTTCTGAACCAAAGCCGCCGTGAACGCTTGTAATAACCCTGTCTAACAATATCCACCGTTTGTGCAGGCCGCGTCGGGGAAATTTCGAATTTTTTCTCATCAGGCACGCATATTGCATAGATAGAGCGGGAGGTAGGTATGCCATATCAGAAAAAAGAATTTCCCAACCGCTTCACAGCTCTGCAGAAGGACGCGATGCACAATCTTCTCAGAACCATGATCCGGATAAGAACTTTTGAATCCAGGGTAGAAGAGCTCTTCCTCAATAAAAAGATTCCTGGATTTGTCCATTTGTATATCGGCGAGGAAGCCATAGCGACCGGTGTGATGGCCAATCTTCGAAAAGACGATTGGATAACGTCGACACACCGGGGCCATGGCCATGCTATCGCTAAAGGCGCGCAGACAGACCGGATGATGGCTGAACTTTTCGGCAGAAAAACCGGCTACTGCAAAGGCAAAGGCGGTTCCATGCATATCGCGGATTTTTCAGTCGGCATGCTGGGAGCGAACGGCGTTGTCGGCGGAGGCTTCAACATTGCCGTTGGGGCGGGAATTTCATCGTTAATCAAGAAAACCGATCAGGTCGCAGTCTGCTTTTTCGGTGACGGCGCATCAAATCGGGGGACCTTCCATGAAGCGCTCAACCTTGCGGCAGTCTGGAAACTCCCCGTGCTGTTTGTGAATGAAAACAACCAGTATGCTTCCACGACACCGACCTCATTCGCCACATCAGCGGAGAGAATCGCGGACCGCGCCAAGGGCTATGGCATTGAAGGCTATACGGTGGACGGGAACAATGTTATCGAGGTGTATAACGCGGCATCAGTTTTGATTGAAGCGGCGAGAAACGGCAAAGGCCCCGCTCTCCTGGAATGCCTGACCTACCGGATCAAAGGCCACTACGTCGGCGATCCCGAAAAATACCGCACAAAAGAAGAAGTGCAGAAGCATTTTGTCGAAAACAATCCCATAACCCGCTACATCAATTACCTGAAAGATAAAAACCTCATTACCGACGCTGAAATTGATGCGATTCAGGCAGAGGCGTCCAGTGAAATAGCGGCGGCTGAGCGATTTGCCGAAGAAAGCCCCT
>CAZZJJ010000149.1:932-4475 GCA_964654405.1 uncultured Treponemataceae bacterium | reverse complement strand
TTTTCCCATAGGTTTTGGAAATGTTTTTAAGTTCGATCATGAATTACCTCTCCGCAGCCATGCTGAAATTCATCTTTCAAAATGATAGTGCGTTCTTGGCTTTACAGCAATCCATTCAGATAAAAATTGCACCTTTTCAGGTTGGAAAAGTCGGAGCATAATGGCAGCGATGGCAACTGTACCTATTAATACCGACTCCGGCCCCAGCGTGGTGCTCGAACTGCTCTACCAGCTCAAGGTTCGCGACGCCATGTCCGGCTCGGTTGTCACCGGCAGTGCGGACATGACGCTGCGGGAAATCCAGCTTCTGATGAAAGAGCACGCAATAACCGGCGTGCCGATTGTAGAACAGGGCAGACTGTTGGGCCTTGTTTCAATCGGGGACATAATTCAAGCGCTTGATGACGGACATATCAATCAGCTGGTGCGCGAGGGGATGAACACTTCGGTCATTTCGCTGGATGAGGATATGCCGCTTTCATTCGCGGTAACGTACTTCGAGCGCTATAATTACGGCCGGTTTCCCGTGCTGGGACCCGGCGGAAGCCTTGTCGGCATCATTACCGCTTCCGATATCGTGCGGCGGCTGCTGGTCGCGATGAACGAAGAAATCAGCAAGCTGGAAAGGCGAATCAGCGGGCAGAACATTGACCGGGATTCAGACGCACCGACGGTCATGGAAATGAGTTTTGCGATTGCGCCGCTCGATTTTGCAAAAGCCGGCTTGGCAAGCACGAAGTTTAAAAAGGCGCTGATTGACCGGGGCTGTCCGCCCGAGCTGGCGCGGCGCGCAGCCATCATCTCATACGAGCTTGAGTTGAATCAGGTCATTCATTCCGTCGGCGGCGTCATGCGGTTGAAGGTGATGGATTCGATTATAGAAATTACGGCGCAGGATGAAGGGCCGGGCATCCCGGACCTCGAAAAGGCCATGCAGGAAGGATATTCGACAGCCAACGAGTGGATTCGCTCGCTTGGTTTTGGTGCCGGCATGGGACTGCCGAACGCCAAACGCGTTGCGGATCGCTTTACCATAACTTCCAAAGTTGGAAAGGGAACTACCGCAGCTGCCATTCTTATTTGCTCGACAGGGAGGAATTGATGAGAATTCGGGAGTTGATTCAGCTGCTCGGCGCTGAAGTTGTGCAGGGTGTTTATGAAGATGTCGAAATTGCAGGCGGTTATACCTCGGATCTTCTGTCCGATGTCATGGGACACGCGAAGGCCAAGGAAGCTCTGATAACCATTCAGGCACACCGGAATACCATCGCAGTTGCGGGACTCGTCGGGATGCCGGCGATTGTCATCTGCAATTCCCGGCCGATTCCGGAGGAAATGATTTCCGCTGCCCGGGAAGAGAATATTGCCATTCTGCGGACAGACCTTTCGCAGTATGAAGTTTCCGGGCGTCTCTGGTCGGCATTGTCCGCGGGAAAAAGCGCGTAAACAATCTTCATGACACTTAAGGCGGACCTCCACAACCACTCCTGCTTCAGCCCCTGCGGCGATCTTTCCATGTCGCCCTCCGTTATTTCACGGACAGCGCGGAAGCGCGGGCTGAAGCTTGTCGCACTGACCGACCACAACGGCGCTTTAAACACCCTTGCCTTTGCTGTGACATCGGCTCGGGATGGGATTCTGCCGCTTTTCGGCCTGGAATTGGAAACTCTTGAAGAAGTCCACCTTCTTGCCGTTTTCGCAACACCGCGGGAAGCTCTGGAGTTTGGCCAGCTCATGTTCCGCTATCTTCCAAAAATGCCGCTGGATTCTGTCCGCTTCGGCGATGAAGCTGTCGTCGATGCTGATGAGCAGGTTCTTGGTTTGCATGAGATATGGTTTGGTGCTTCGCTCGACCTTTCTCTTGATGAGGCGGCCATGATGGCAAAGCAGGGCGGAGCGCTGGTAATCCCTGCACATGTGGACAGGCCAGTCAATTCCATCTCGAGCCAGCTGGGTTTCTTGCCTGACGGTCCTTTCGATGCCGTGGAGGCAATCAGACCGGTTGGAGCCGCGCTGAGCGGCGGTCTGCCGGTCATTACAGGCTCGGATGCTCATTTTCCGGAACACATCGGCAGAAGAGCCTTCAGCATGGAACTGCCCGACAGCCTGACGAGCGCGCTGAATTCGAGTCTTGAAGCTTTTTATGTTAAATCCTGGCGCTTCGAGCCTGAGTTGGAAACCCTGGATTACAAGCGATTCATTGAAAGCAGTGTTTGCCGGGAATATCCCGAGGAAGAAGCCCATGCCGTGTTTGAGGCGGTCCGCCGGGAGGGGCTTCCCGGTGCCGCTGCCTTTCCTTTCAGTTGATCCACCTGACCGAAAGCACAATCGGTTTCTCGAGGACAAGCAGGTCGAATAGCGAAATTTTTGCCTTGAATGTCTGGCCTGCCACGGTGCCGCCGGTCGCGGAGACGATAGTTTTCGGTGCCGTCAGATTCACTTCAAGGGCGCAGGCATCAAAGGCAGGCATTGCTTTTTTCCCGATGATCACATTTTCGAGGTTCATCCGGTATTCATTCGCGGTAATGCTTTGTTCTTCGAGAGCCGGCGGGCTCAGGCTGTCCACCAGCCGCGAATCGATGCCAGGGAAAAGCGCGAATGCCCGGGCGGCATTGGATTTGTCGATGGTGATTGAAAGCTCCCGCAAGACACCCTGCGCCTGGGTTCCTGATACTGTCTCGAATCGAATCATGCCCGGCGGCGTCAGACTCGTATCTCTGGCCAGATCTTCAAGGTTCGGTACCCATAGCACCGCGGTCATCGCGTCTTTGGATGCGGATGAGGCGTCAACAAGCAGAAGTGTTTTGCGGGCACTGAATTCATTTCGAATTTTTGCCACATCGAAAAGCGATGCTGAGGCACCGATGTTCCCGATCTGACGAATCCTGGCGCTCAGGGCTTCAGGGATGTCCATTTTTACCGCTATACGGGCAGAGTAATCACTCCTGACTGCCGTTTCGATTTTTCCCGAGCAGGATGAAAATGCCAGCATCAAAAGCAAGGCCGGGAATAAGAAACGCTTTGTCCAAGGAGAAAAATCAAGCGTGCGTGCGCTCGGGCTGCTTTTCGATACGGCATGTTTCATTGGGTACCTCCAAATGGCGCTTATTTTTTTGTATAGACCGGGACTGGCCGTGAACTCTGTCTGAGCAGGACTTCGCCGATTCGATCAAGCGTTGCCTGCTGTTCAAGGCTGAGACGCCGGTATGTGGAATGGCTGACAAGAATTTCCTGATGCATCTCGCGGCACAGCGAATCGAGGCGCGCGGCTACCGCGATCGTATCGCCGAAGACAGTCTTTTTCTGCTCGCCCGGAGGACCCAGCGTAGCCGCCACGACACTGCCGGTGTGGACACCAATCGAAATCCGCACTTCATTCGGCAGAGCCAGTTCTGCAAGGTCTTCTTTCAAGCCTGAAAATTTATCCATAAAGTCGTACACTGCCTGTAGCGCGCGGTCCGCCTGGTTGGTCTCATCGACCAGACCGAATAATACGATAACCGAATCGCTGCCGGTGGAGATGATTCTGCCGCCCAGCGGGCT
>CAZZJJ010000149.1:0-908 GCA_964654405.1 uncultured Treponemataceae bacterium | reverse complement strand
CCACAGAGCATAATAACGGTTCAGAAAATCAGCGGCTTTCTGGGCGCCAAGCATTTCAGACAGCGAAGAAAAGCTGATAATGTCGGAAGAAACCGCAGAAACGATCAATCTGACCGGTCCGCTGTCTCTCCGGATGTCCTGGCCGAAGGTGCTTTCTTCAGCAGGCACCTGCTCAGGACCGGGAGCTTTTTGTGCAAGCATGGCATCGAGCCGTGCGTGAAGGCTGATTGAGCGCATCCGAGACGCCAGCAGCATGGTATCGAAACTGATAATTCCCAACAGGGCAAAAAGGTGCTGAGGCGAGGTGATGAAGGTCTGCAATCCCTTTGCAAAACTGCCAATCTGGAGCGATGTTCTGAAAACCTCCAGGCTGATTTCCCCCATCTCATACGCTTTCTGCAGACTTATCCGAAGATCGAGATAATAATAAAAGGCGAAAAAGATGACCGCCGAGCCGAGTGAAAGGGCGGTTTCCGCGATCCGCTTGATGAATCCCTGCGGAAAAGACAGCGATACAGCCTGGAAAAAGCCGATATAGATAGCTGCTGCCCAAAGCAGGAGGCTGGTTGTTTCCGTAAAAGCGTAGTTGCTGGTGGCCGCCCGAAGAATCGAGTATCCAAGCGGCGTGATGAGTGAAAACAGGAATCGAAGCAATGGCAGGTGCCCCTGGCTGACCAGGAGCATAATCTGGGCAATCATGAAAAACACGATAATGAGCGAGGATGTGATGCCCATTGAGAGGGATCCCGATGTCAGAAAAATGATCACCACGAACAGCACGACAAGCTGGCTGCTGTAGTAGTAGGCTTCTTCGCTGAACCGCCGCAATCTGGTTTTCATCGTTCCCATTGTAGACGGACTTGGCTTGTTGGGAAATACCCCGGACGAAACCAGGCGAGGTATTCGGT
>CAZZJJ010000148.1:0-4485 GCA_964654405.1 uncultured Treponemataceae bacterium | reverse complement strand
ATGGTAAGATCGGGATTCAAGACTTCAAGCTGTCGGTCATTGGAAAAGAAAGAGCCCTTGAGCTCCGAAATCCCCTTTATCTCATAAAGGAAGACTGCCTGTTCCATATCGTTGGGAAGGCGAACCCTCAGCTGTTTGAGATTGTTCAGGAACTCGATGGTATCTTCAACAACACCGGGTATTGTCTCGAATTCGCTTGAAATTATGTGCTGTGCACCCTCATCATCGTAGCGAACAATTCTGACCGCCGTAATTGCATACCCTTGGATGGATGAAAGAAGGATGCGGCGCAGGGTGTTTCCAACAGTGGTACCGTAACCAGGCTCGAAAGGATAGGCCACAAATTTCCCGTAGGAATCGCCCGATTCGCTCTGTTCGTAAGTAATACCTTTCGGCCTTTTGAAACCCTTGAGAAGGTTCTTCCGCGCCATTTCTGCTCCTTATTTCGAGTAAAGCTCGACAACGAGCTGCTCGCGAATATCAGCCATGTCAGTGATATCCTGGCGGTGCGGGTAAGCCGCTAGCCGACCAACCATTTCATCCGGATTGACTTCAACCCAGGGCATGGTTCCGGATTTTGCAACTTCCTGAAGAGCGTTCTTGATCATGTCCAGCTTCTTTGCCTGGCCGATAACAGAAATCTGATCGCCTGCTTTGACGAGGTATGAAGCGATGTCAACACGCTTGCCATTGACAGCGATGTGTCCATGGTTGACAAGCTGACGGGCTTGCGCTCTTGATGTAGCAAAGTGGAGGCGATACACGACGTTGTCGAGGCGGCGTTCGAGCAGGATGAAGAGGTTTTCACCAGTTTTCCCCGGCATTGCGAGTGCTTTATCGAAAGAATTTCTGAACTGCTTCTCAAGAAGCCCGTAAGCACGCTTCAATGTCTGCTTCTCTCGGAGCTGGACTGCATATTCAGACTTCTTTCCCATTCTGGCTTTTGGCTCTTTTCCGGGTGGAAGTCTTTTCTTGTTCATCGGGCATTTATCGCTTTTGCAGCGATCGCCCTTGAGAAAAAGCTTTTTCTGTTCGGTGCGGCAGAGCCGGCACACAGGACCAATATATCTTGCCATAGTTTGTATACCCCTTCTCAGATACGACGGGCCTTGCGGGGCCGGCAGCCATTATGGGGAATGGGTGTAACGTCGTTGATCGACTTGACTTTCAGACCAAGGGCTCCGAGCTGGCGGATTGCTGACTCGCGGCCGATGCCAGGACCCTTGACGTAGACATGAACTTCACGCAGACCGCTGTTCATGGCTTTCTGCACAACTGTTTCCGCAACGGTTTGAGCTGCAAAGGGGGTGGACTTCTTTGCTCCCCTGAACTGGTGCGTACCGGAGCTCGCCCATGCAATGGCGTTTCCGTTCAAGTCGGTGATCGTGATGACAGTATTGTTGAAGGTAGCCTGAATATAGACATTGCCTTCGTAAACACTCTTCTTTTCTTTTCTCTTCTTTGTAGTAACTGCCACTTTGGCACCCCTTTAATTAGACAGCCTTCTTCTTGTTGGCAACAGTCTTGCGCTTGCCCTTTCTGGTTCGCGCATTGGTTCTCGTCCTCTGGCCGTTGACCGGAAGACCCTTTCTGTGCCGCAAGCCGCGATAGCATCCAATATCCATCAGCCGCTTGATATTGAGCGCTATTTCGGTGCGAAGACGTCCTTCTACCTTGTAGTCATTCTCGATGACCTTGCGAAGCTCGTTAAGCTCTTCATTGGAGAGCTCGTTGATCTTTTTGTTGGGATCAACGCCGGTTGCTTCGCAGATTTTCTTAGCACTTGTTCGCCCCAGACCATAAATATAAGTCAGAGCAATTTCAACATGCTTGTTCGGGAGGTCAACTCCCGCAATACGAGCCATGGGATACCTCCTGCCTTCAGCCTTGCTTCTGTTTGTGCTTGGGATTCTCACAAACTATTCTGACAATGCCATTCCGGCGTATAACCTTGCATTTGTCACATATTTTCTTGACGCTCGTCCTAACCTTCATAGGTTCCCCCTATGTGTCATCACGCAATGCGTGAACACGCAATTAAATACCATTTCGTTAAAAATTTCTACAGGTTCCTGGACCTGATATGACCTTTTCTGACCAGTCCGTCATGATGATGCATCTTAAGCATGGCTTCAATCTGGGACATGGTGTCAAGATCAACTCCGACAAGAATCAGCAAGGATGTTCCACCAAGAAGGTACGCCAGCTGACTCGGGAAGTTGAACAATCGCTGCACAAGACTCGGGATAAGAGCGATAAGAGCAAGGTACAGCGCGCCGGGAAGAATGGTTCTGTTGAGAATCCTCGACAGGTACTCTTCCATTTTCTCACTTCTGATGCCAGGGATCGAGCCGCCGTTTTCTCTGATGTTCTTTGAGATTTCCTGCGGGTTCAGCGAGACCTGTGTATAGAAGTAGGCAAAAAACACAATAAACAAAACATAGAACAAGTTATACCAGAAACCAGACGGTCTGAGCCAGTATGAAAAATCCCTCAGCCACTTTGCCTGAACGCCGAAGCTCTGGGCAATCTGGAGCGGGAAAGTCAAAAGACTCGAGGCGAATATGACCGGGATAACGCCTGACGGGTTGATTTTGAAAGGAATATAGGTGTTCTGCGCACCATACATCTTCCTTCCGACAACACGTTTCGCGTAATTGACCGGAATCTTTCGCTGCCCCTGCTGTTCAAGAACAACCAGAGCAACTACGCCGACGAACATGAGAAGAACAACCAGAGCGTAAACGGCGTTAATTTCACCAGCCTGGATTTTCTTGATCAACTCATAGGTCGCATTCGGCAGACGAGCAACGATACCGGCGAAGATCAGAAGAGAAATACCGTTACCGATGCCCCGTTTTGTAATCTGTTCACCAATCCAGATCAGGAACATGCTGCCCGTAGTGACCGTCAGGATGGCAATGATCGCATACATGGTTCGATTGCTCATAGCGATCGCGTTCGGAATCCTGTCAGCCCAGACGGTGACGGAGAATCCTTGAATGATGCAGATAACAATCGTTCCCATTCTTGTCCAGCGGGAAATTTTCTTTCTTCCGCCGTCTTCCTCCGCAATGCTCTTGAGCTTGGGAAAAACGATGAGCAGAAGCTGCATGATGATCTGCATGCTGATATACGGCATGACGCCCATCATGAAGAGAGAAAAGTTCTTGAATGCTCCGCCGGCGAAGAAATCGAGATAGTCGGTAATACCGCCTGACTGTCCTGCCTGGCTTGCGAAGTAGGATTGCAGCGCGCTGGCGTTGATGCCCGGTATGGGCAGGAAGGCGCCAAGTCTGAACACTACCAGCCAGAACAAGGTAAAAAGAATCCTGTCTTTAAGCTCTTTGATTCTGAAAATATCTGAAAGCGGGTTTCCTGCCATGCATTCCTGCCTTTACCGGCGCTTTACGCGTCCGACGCTGATCCAACTGCCGTTGGGGTCTCTACTTTTCCGCCAGCTGCTTCAATTTTTGCTTTTGCTCCGGCGGAGACGGCATCAACGCTGATATTGAGCGCGATGGTAAGCTTGCCTTTTCCGAGAACCTTGATCAGGTTTTCCGGTTTTCTGATAAGACCTTTCATCAAGAGGGATGCGGCATCGACCGTATCTCCAGCCTGAAATCTGGTCTCCAGATCGCCGATATTCACAATCTGCCACTCCTTGCGGAAGGGCTGGTTGGAAAATCCTCGCATGGGCAGACGGCGGTACAGAGGCATCTGGCCACCTTCAAAACCTGGATAGGTCTTTCCGCCAGATCGGGACTGCTGTCCCTTGTTTCCTCGGCCGGCAGTGGTTCCAAGTCCTGAACCCTGACCGCGGCCAACGATTCTTTTCTTCCTGTTTGCACCTTCAGGAGCATGAAGCTGATAGTCGGACATTATTCGACCTCCTTGGTGGAAACAAGGTGTTTCACTGTATTGACCATGCCGAGAATGGCAGGAGTCGCTTCTTTTATTGTGGAAGATCCAATCTTTCGCAGGCCAAGTGAGCGTACTGTCGCCCGCATGACCGGCTTCTGATGGATAGTGCTTCTCACAAGGGTGATTTCAATTTTTGCCATGATCAACCCCACAAATCTTTCAAGGTCTTGCCGCGGTTCTTGGCAACGGCTTTGGCATCCATAAGTTTGTCCATACCGTTGAAAACAGCCCTGACGATATTCATCGAGTTTCTGGAACCGATGCACTTGGAAATGACATCGGTATAGCCAGCGACTTCCAGAATGGCGCGAACAGGACCGCCGGCGATGACGCCGGAGCCGGGGAAGGCCGGTTTGATCAAAACATTGGTTGCCTTGTATACGCCAGTCACTTCATGGGGAAGAGTCCCGTTCTTGACAGGCACATGGACAACCGCGCGTTTTGCCTTTTCTACTGATTTTCGAATGGCTTCAGTGACATCATTCGCCTTGCCAAAGCCAAATCCAACATTACCCTGATGATCTCCAACCACCGTGAGAGCTGAAAACGAGAATCTCCGGC
>CAZZJJ010000147.1:0-4532 GCA_964654405.1 uncultured Treponemataceae bacterium | reverse complement strand
GGCGATTCCATGCTCCATGCCGGTGCTCATTCTCGCTTCGCGCTCGAGAATATCCTTTAAAAGCTGTTCGCGCGATGTGACTTTCCCCGCCTTATCCAGCAGATCGACGAGTTCTTCAATGACTTCGTTTTTCGTTGATCCCTTCAATTCAGTAGTAACACAGGCAGGGTCAAGGATTTTTCTGAAGGTTGTATCCTTTCTGCCGCTGTCAACATGGAGTTCAGAGCGGAGCTTTTCAGGATCGAAGCTGTCTTTGAGCCTGTCAAAATTGGCATCCAGCTTGACCAGCGTTTCATGCAGGGTTGCCCTGACAAAGGATGCATCTTCAGGAGCCGTCTCTATAGTAATAAAGTTTTTGCCGGTAATCAGGGATATGGCAATATCGCCTTTTCGTATGTGGCTGATATCATCTCGAATGCTCATAAGCTGGACAAAGAAACCTTCGCGCTCCAGCTCGCGAAGGAAGGTGGTGGATACAAGCTCCGCCAGCTCCCTGGTTGGGAACTCGGCGCTGATCGTTTCTGTCACCGATCCTTTGACTGGCTTGATCGTTCCAGGACCGCCGGCTGTAAGCACCATGCTTAAAAGAGGCGGCGCGATGATGCTGGTTACCATGGTCATCAGAATGGCTACGCCGAAAATCGATGGTTCCAGAATACCCGCGGAGAGGCCGATGCCCGCGATAATAAGCGCAACTTCACCGCGCGGCACCATTCCCGTTCCGATGCGCACTGCTCCCCGCATGTTGAAGCCAAGAAAGAGCGCCGGAATACCGCAGCCCAGAACTTTGGCCAGAACAGCCATAAGGGTATAGATGGCGCCGAAAACCAGGACGGCGGGGTTCAGCATCTGGCGGACATCGACCAGCATACCCATTGCGGCGAAGAATATGGGGACGAAAAAGTCATAGAGCGGTTTAAGCTTATCCTGGATGAGGTAGGCAATATCGGTTTTTGAAAGGCTGATACCGACGATATACGCGCCGATAATCATCGCCAATCCCTGCATCTCGAAAAAGCCTGCCAACAGAAGGGCAAGTCCGAGGGCGAGAACGGGATACATGGCTTCGCCGCCCATCTTTTTAAGTAGTTCGGCGATTTTCTTTCCGAAAATCAGCCCTAATGCAGTAAATCCAAGCCAGATTCCAAAGGCTTTCAGTGCAATGCTCGTGATACCCCACGGGGATAGGCCGCCTGATTTGTGGCCGGTCAGCACCGCTACGACTCCCATGACAATCGCAAGAAGTACAATGCCGATAACATCATCAAAGACGGCTGCCGCAAGGATGGTGACACCTTCCGGCGAATCCATTTTTTTCTTGTCAGAAAGGATGCGTGCAGTGATGCCGACCGATGTCGCTGTGCTCATAATGCCGAGGAACATGGATCCTGGCGCGAAGAAAGATTGATGAGTCAGCAAGGCGCCGATACCGGCTCCGAAGGTGTAGGAAGCCGCTACGCCGCCCAATCCGACAATGCCGCCTGCGACCGAATAGTGCAGGAACATGTCGATGTCGGTTTCAAGACCAGAAGAAAAGAGCAATATAATAGAAGCTACTGTCGCGAAAGCATAGAGAACCGGGCTGACCGCGAAACCTTCGGAAGCCTGAAACAGCCCGCCTGGAAAGCCGGGAAGAGGGATAGCTCCGAGCGCATAGGGACCGATGATAACACCTGACAGAAGTTCGCCGATGACTGAAGGAAGATTGATTTTTCGCGCCAATGCACCACCGGCCCTGACGGCGAAGATGACAATGGCCAGCTGCAGAACAATGGTTGTCATTTGTTCTGTCAATGACGGAGCTTCAGTGCCTTCCGCAAAGAGGGCTGAAGCAGTTGCAAGAAAGATAAGAAGAATCAGAATTTTTCGAATTTTCACAAAGTGCCTCTCATGGTAACTATATCAAATAGCGAAAAAGTGCACAATATGTCAGCATATGGCAATATATGAAAACAATACCTGCTGAATTATTAACAGAAATTCTTCTTTATCAAGTATAGAACAGCTTTGGGATATTGCAAGGCCGCCAGCAGCCAGGTATTCTGTTCATGATGCTGACGGTCCTCTTTGAAAACTCTGACATTCTCATCATTGACAAGCCTGCGGGACTGGCTTCTCAGCCGGGAGAGCGGGTAGGAGCTTCGGTTGTTACCCTCGCGGAAAGCCAATTCGGCTTCAAGCCCTATCCCGTGCATCGTCTGGACAAGGAAACAGCAGGATGCATGATGCTGGCGAAAAGCTCACGCGCGGCTTCAGAATGGTCGGAACGCCTTTTAGAACGAAAACTCAGAAAAGTGTACTGGGCGGTGAGTTTTGGTACTCCTTCCCGGGATATGGGTGTTTTTTCGGACTCACTCGATTATCAGGGCAAATCGCAGAAGGCTGAGACTTTCTATCGGGTCCTGAGAAAATTCAGTACTGAAAACATGCCAGAAAATGCCGCCGGGAGTGCTGGTTCCGAATCTCTGCGGATGAGTCTTCTCGAACTGGAACTGGGAAGCGGAAGGATGCATCAGATACGGCGTCATCTCGCCCTGCATGACCTGCCGATCCTCGGTGATGACAAATATGGGGATTTCAGATTGAATAAGCGGATAAAGTCGCTTTTTGGGGTGAAAAACCTTCTCCTATGGGCGCGCCAGCTGGAGATCCCCGGCATTGGCATGGCAGTTTCAGCTCAGCCGGCGCATTTTTCCAAATTCTTCGCGGTGTGGGAAGATCAGGAACCCGGTCAAACCGCTGATTCCGCATCGAGCGGCGAACAGCGTTGACACATGACTGAGAGGATTGCGATATGGCGATAGAACCTTTTAAACTTTCGCATGGAGCCCTGTGGTTGATACCTGATGGGCGGGTCATTAAAATTCAGGGGTTTCATGACAGCTGGCTCAAAGCCCATGGCGCGCTGGCATCGGGGGCGAAAAACACCGTAGAGTTTGTCCAGAAATCTGGCTGGATATCCGCTGTTCTGCACGACCAGGGGTTTTGTGAATTGATAATTCGCTCCAGAAATGAAGACCGCCTCCGGCAGGCAGTTTGGAATATTCTGTCAGTTAATCAGGGCATCTTGAACAAAGTAGTTATCATGGTTGTCGGTCTGGAGGGCTGTCTCATGCTTGGTAAAGCCGAGATCGAGTCGAGGGAGTCCTTTGAGCGTGCCCTCGATTCAGATGTGTTTTCCTGAAAGACAGCTTTCCCGCCCCTCCTGGGCGTGCCAGAATAGCCGCTAAATCTCCAGTTTTTTGAGAAGATTCATCAGCAGTTTCGCATTGCTGGGAGCATTTCCCCGGGCATGATTGTTGAATGCCACAAAAATCCTGTCTGCCTTGGATTTAAGCGCGTGGATTATTCGGGCCTTTTCCTTGAGTTCCTTTTCCGAATACTCATAGTCATATCGGCTTGTGACATCCCCATTCCACCACTGCTGGCTATTTCTGCCATGCAGGCGATAATACACGGTCCGCGTCGTCATGATTGAAGTTTCCGGCGGCAAGCCTTCAAGATCGGGGCGGTCAATCATGGCGAGGGTGATGGAACGGCTGGAAAGTTCCTCGTAGACCCGCGGCAGATACCATTGGGAATTGCGAAATTCGACTACCAGCGGAACACTTTCCAGAATTTTGCAAAGTTCTGCAAGATATTTTCGATTTTCTGCAGTATAGGAAAAATGATAAGGCAGCTGGATGAGAATACCGGCCAGTTTTCTCCGATTATGCAGAGGATAGACGGCTTCCAGAAAGGTTTCCGCGTCCCGCTGCCACTCGTCCGAAGGCTCATGGGTCAGGCTCCGGTGTGCTTTTACAGAAAAAAGGAATCCAGGTGTCGTCTGGTTTGCGAGCATCTCGAGTGTCCGGGGATTCGGCATTTTATACCATGAAAAATCGAGTTCGACAAAAGGAAAAATGAGAGAATAGAATCTGAGAAAACCTTGTTTTGGCAAATCCTTTGGGTAGAAAGCATCACGCCATTCCTCGTAGGAATACCCGCAGGTTCCGATAAACAACCCGGCTCCCTCCATGCTTTCTCCTCTTATTGTACAAATCCGCAAAAATGTATACCTTAAATATATCATTTTTTTTCACGGAGGCGAAGTCGATGCTCATCAGCATCCTTGCGCGGATTTTAAGCGTTATAACATCGCTATACATGATTCTCTGTGCCATCCGGGTGTTCATGTCCTGGGCGCCAGGCCTTCAGCTAGGCAGACTGGATTATTATCTGGCTCGAATTGTGGATCCTTATCTTTCGATTTTTTCACGGATGACCTTATTCAGAACACGGCAGTTCGATTTCAGCCCCATTATCGCCCTGGCGGTTCTTTCTGTCGCGAACAATTTGTTCTCGACCCTCGCGCTGACCGGGCGTTTGACCCTGGGCTTTGCTGCGAGTCTCATCCTCGGCGCCGCCTGGTCTGCGGTATCTTTTGTGCTGTCTTTTCTGACCGCCTGTGTCCTTATACGAATTGTTGTGTACCTTTTGAAATTCAACAGTGTCCACCCGGTCTGGATTGTCGTGGATTCGATTATCAATCC
>CAZZJJ010000146.1:0-4617 GCA_964654405.1 uncultured Treponemataceae bacterium | reverse complement strand
TCCGGACATGCTGGTTTCGGAAATGCCGGTCGGCCACAAGCAATTTACGGAAATCGCGCGCGAGATCAGCCGCGACAAATCGAGACTTCTTGTCCTCGATGAGCCAACTGCGGTTCTGACGGAAACCGAGGCAGAAATCCTTCTGCAATCAATGCGAAAGCTGGCAAAAGAAGGCGTAGCCATCATTTTCATCTCACATCGTCTGCACGAAGTTCTGACCGTTTCTGACCGGGTGGTCGTGCTCCGGGATGGCCTGGTTGTCAAGGATGTTCCCTCCAAGGGCTTGGCTGTCAAGGATATTGCGTCCTGGATGGTCGGCCGCTCGGTATCGGGCGAAACAGACCGCTCAAATGAAGAACGCCATTTTGGAGAAGCCATTCTCTCGGTCAAAAACCTCTGGGTCGACATGCCGGGAGAAACGGTAAAAAATGTCAATTTCACCGTGCGGAAAGGCGAAATCTTCGGCATCGGTGGTCTGGCCGGGCAGGGAAAACTGGGCATTCCCAATGGCATCATGGGGCTGTATCCCGCGGGCGGCGAGGTCAATTTCAATGGGAAACCGGTTGTTCTGAATGATCCGGCAGGCGCGCTCAAGGCGGGCATGGCCTTTGTTTCCGAGGATCGGCGGGGCGTCGGGCTTCTGCTCGATGAAAGCCTCGACTGGAATATCGCGTTTACGGCAATGCAAGTGCATGGCCAGTATCTGAAGCCGGTGCTTGGGAAGCTATTCTCCCTCCGCGACGACCGCGGCATGGAAGATCTCTGCAAAGAATATATTTCACTGCTCGATATTAAATGCACTAGCCATAAACAGAAGGCAAAGGAGCTTTCTGGAGGCAACCAGCAAAAAATCTGCCTTGCCAAGGCTTTTGCCTTGAAGCCGAATCTGCTTTTTGTTTCAGAGCCGACCCGGGGTATTGACGTTGGGGCGAAAAAACTGGTTCTGGATACCCTGCACCGGTATAACCGGGAATATGGCACAACCATTGTCATGGTGTCGAGCGAACTTGAAGAACTCCGCTCCATCTGTGACCGGATAGCCATTATCGATGAAGGGCGGATTGCCGGAATTCTGCCTGCGACCGAAGATGTTGCGGAATTCGGAATTCTCATGGCTGGCGAAACCGTATCATCAGAGGAGACTGCCAATGCGTGATCTGAAAACTTTCATCCAGGATTTTGGCTGGCCTCGCATCATTATTTTCTTCTTCCTGGTTTCACTTTTTATTCTGGCACCCTTTGTCGGTGTCAGGCTTGATGCGTCCGTTTCCGATGTGCTTAACCGTTTCGGGCAATACGCGATTCTGGTCCTCGCGCTGGTGCCGATGATCCAGTCAGGTGCCGGGCTGAATTTCGGACTGGCCTTGGGCATCATTGCTGGACTTCTGGGATCAACATTGTCGCTCCAGTTTGAGCTTCGCGGATTTATTGGCTTTTTCGGGGCAATCCTTTTAGCTGCGCCATTTTCGATTCTTTTTGGGTACCTGTACGGCAAACTGCTCAACAAGGTCAAGGGCGAAGAAATGACCATCGCCATGTATGTCGGCTTTGCCTCAGTCATGCTGATGTGCATCATGTGGCTGCTGCTTCCCTACAACAACCCGACCATGGTCTGGGGCTATGCCGGCAAGGGCTTGCGGACAACCATCACGGTTGAAGGATACTGGCTCAAGATTCTCAACAATTTCCTGTCGATACCGATTGGCCAATTTTTTGTTTTCCCAACCGGGCTCCTGCTCTTTGTCGGCTTCTGCGCGTTCTGCATGTGGATTTTCCTGAAAACCCGCACCGGCACCGCAATGACCGCTGTTGGCTCAAATCCTGATTTTGCCAGGGCTTCCGGTGTCAGCGCCGATAAAATGCGAGTCATTTCAGTCATTATCAGCACTTTCCTGGGCGCGGTCGGCATTATCGTCTATCAGCAGAGTTTTGGATTCATTCAGCTGTATACGGCACCGAGTCCCATGGTATTCCCGGCAGTCGCGGCGATCCTCATCGGCGGAGCGAGCATCAATAAGGCGAACATCATCAATGTTCTGGTGGGGACTTTCCTTTTCCAGGGATTGCTCACCATGACCCCGTCAGTCATCAATTCGATATTGCAGACTGACATGTCCGAGGTTATCCGGATGATTGTATCCAACGGTATGATACTGTACGCGCTCACGCGCAAGACAAAGGTGACAAAATGAGCGCACACAAGAAAAGCTTTACCAAATTTCTCTCGGAATATGCGGTTGTCCTGATTTTTGTTGTCATAACGCTTGCGGCAATAGCCCCGTCGGGACTCTCAATCAAGTACATTGTGCAGGAAGTCATAACCAGACTCGGGCGCAATTCCTTCCTGGTTATCGCCTTGCTTCTGCCCATTTACGCAGGCATGGGACTCAACTTCGCCATGACCCTGGGAGCCATGGCTGGACAGATAGGGCTTATCTTTGCGGTCGACTGGGGTGTTGCGGGATGGCAGGGACTTGTTTTCGCTCTGCTGGTCGGTCTGCCGATTTCGATTCTGCTCGGCTGGATTACCGGCAAGGTCATGAACAAAGCCAAAGGCCGAGAAATGGTGACCGGCTACATACTGGCATTTTTCATCAATGGAATTTACCAATTCTTTGTTCTCTACATGATGGGATCGGTGATACCGATGCGAAATCCCGCTATTGTGCTGTCTCGAGGCTATGGCGTTCGGAATACGCTCAACCTGGAATCAGTACGGCAATCGCTGGATTCCATTCTCATGCTGAGACTCGGCGGTTTTGCTGTTCCAATCGTAACCTTTGTGATTATCGGGCTGCTTTGCGTGTTTATTGTATGGTTCAAGAAGACCAAGCTCGGTCAGGACATGCGGGCTGTCGGCCAGGACATGGCTGTCGCCGACGCAGCCGGCATTCCTGTGGAGAAAACAAGAATTATCGCCATTCTCATATCAACAGCCCTGGCATGCGCCGGACAGATCATTTTTCTGCAGAACATGGGCAACATGGCCACTTATAACGCGCATGATCAGACGGGATTCTTCGCGGTCGCGGCAATCTTGGTCGGCGGTGCATCGGTCACCCACGCCAATATTCCCAATGTTTTTATCGGTGTTATTCTTCTGCATGCCATGTTCATTGTTACCCCAATGGCCGGTCAGAGGTTGTTCGGTTCGGCAATGATCGGCGAATATTTCAGGCAGTTCATAGGCTACGGTGTTATCGCGCTTTCGTTGGTGCTCTATGCCTGGAAAAACAGAAAAGCCATTGAGGATGCCAGATCCGGCCTCCGCCAGGGACAGCCTGTGCAGAAAGAGCAGAATGACAAAGGAGGCAAGGCATGAATCTGGCGCAGACGCTGAAGAGCAAGAAATTCATCATACGGGCGCTTCTCGTTGCCGCCTATATTCTGCTTGGCATTCTAATGGTTTATTCGGGGAAACGGCATACCATACTTATTGACAACAAAGACGCTGAAGACGGTTCGTATCAGGCAATTGATGGCATGTCAGTGCAGGTCGACAACCTGGAAGCTGCTGAATACTATGCCGGCGACCGGGATAAGGCGGTTGTCAAAGGACAGAAACACGTAATCCGCATCGAGTTATTCAATGAAGAAAAGAAAATCGAAAAAAGCTTTACCGTGCCGTTTGGCAATGAAATGCTAATCCTTTCAGTGCCAAAGCTGGTCAACAATATCGAACCCTTCATCGAGCCCTTTACGGCTTTGATGGAGCAGAACTCGCAGGTTGAGGCACAAACGCCGGATCAACAGCATTTCGGCTCCGACATGTCAGGCGAACAAATCGACATGACCGCTGAAAACGCCCAGCAGTAGCTGGAAACTCGGGTAAATAAAAAGGCTGGTCGGGAGGAATTTCCCAACCAGCCTTTTTTCATGTTTTACAATCGCAGAAGTCTGATTTCGATTAGATAAACAGATTGACTCCCGATTCGGAAGCCGCCTCCATGTAGGTTGCGACACCGCCGATTTCGACGCCATCCAGTAGTTCTTCTTTCATGACGCCCATGATATCCATGGACATCTGACAAGCAACCAGCCGGACACCAGCCTTTCGCGCGCTTTCGATCATCTGCTCGACCATGTCTACATGCTTGGCTTTCATCCGCGACTTCATCATGATGCGGCCAGCGCCCGCAAAATTCATCTTGGAAAGATTGAGGGAAGCCGGATTTTTCGGCAGCATGAAAGAGAACATTCTGCCCATAAAGTCTTTGACGACATGGGGAGGATTGGGCTTTTTCAGGACCGACAAGCCCCAGAAGGTAAAGAACATGGTAACTTTTTTGCCCGCTGCCGCTGCACCATTGGCCAGGACAAAGCTTGCAAGCGCCTTGTCGAGGTCATCCGAGAACACGATGATGGTCGCTCCCTCGGGCGAATACTGGACTATGGGCGCTCCCTGCGCCGAAGACCCCGGCATCGCTGACAGCATCTTAGCCTGCATGGCGGATTTTTCGACCACCGCGGTGTAGATTCCCTTGGATTCTTCCAGCGAAACCAGGAGGTTGTGCGTGACTTTGCACCAGGATGCCACATCGCGGGCAAAACCAGGGTCGGATGCGCTGATGATGATGCGGCCGCCTTCCGGCAGTCTGTCGATTTCCGCCTTCAGCC
>CAZZJJ010000145.1:0-4631 GCA_964654405.1 uncultured Treponemataceae bacterium | reverse complement strand
ACTTGAGTCAGGATTCTGGATTCCGACACGCCAGAGCGAGCCATCTTTTTTTTTGCCGAACACCATCACATTGCCGCCCAGGTCAATGACCGCCGCTTTTACCTTGTGCTTCGCGAGAATACTGTCAACCTCATCCGCGGCGTAGCCCTTGGCGATCGCTCCGAGATCTAGGCGCATGCCTTTTACGGGCAGAAAAACCGTCTGTGCTGATGCGTTGAGCTCAACCTTCCGATAGTCAATAAGCTTGAGGGCGGCATCAATGTCTTTTTGCGCGGGAACCTTCGCGTCATCAGAACCGATGCCCCAGAGCTTGACGAGCGGACCGACCGTCGGGTCAAATGCGCCATTGGTCAGTTTGGCGTATTCAAGGGCTTTGGAGATGACAAAAAAGGTGTCCGGCGAAACCGCGACGGGCTTTATGCCGGCATTGGCGTTGACAGCGGCGATTTCTGTGCCATCTTTGTTGGCGCTCATTCGATCTTCAATCTGGCGAAGGCGAGCGAAAACTTCATCAGTTGTCTTTGAGGTCCCGCCTTCAATGAGCCTGACCGAACAGACAGTGCCGAGAACAAAATCAGTGCGGTTGATTTCGCTTTGTGCAGAAGGGGCGCATGCGGCGAAAAAGAGCGCCGCAAAAAGCAGGGGAACAAGAACTCTAGAGCCGTTGTATTTCATAATACGTATGCCTCTGTAATTTCCGATTTGTCTGATCCTAACGGTAATGAATTATGTGCGGTGTTTCCCGTTCGATGGTTGTCCGTGGGCCATGGCCCGGGAAAACGACAGTTTCTGGCGGGAGCGCAACAAGTTTCTGCAAGCTATGAACAATGAGAACGGAATCCGCATCTGGAGTATCGGTGCGGCCGATACCATCGCGGAACAGCGTGTCCCCTGACACAACAAAACCGGCTTCTTGATCGTAAAGGCAAATCGAACCGGCGCTGTGCCCGGGCGTATGGATTATCTGCAGGCTGGTGCCTGGAATAAAGTCGCCATCATTCAGGAAAAGCTCCGGCTCCGGCATTGACTTCCAATAATTTTGGAAAAAACTGGGAGCGCTGATGGCTTCAAAGAGGGCCTTGTTGGTTATTTCGCCTCTACTTCCAAGGTAATGGGCGTCGGAAGGGTGAATGGCGATGGGAATATGCCGGTCTTTCCATGCCGCAAGCAGCTCAGGAAGGGCTGCAGAATGATCAAGATGACCATGGGTCAGCGCCACTATGTCAACACGGATGTTTTTTTCTTCCAGAAAAGCAAGAATTTTGGCAGGCTCATCACCTGGATCGACCAGAACGCCGATCCCTCTGGATTCAATGGCATAGACATTTTCGCCGATAGGGCCGACTCTGAGACGTTCGATTCGGGATATCACTCGGTTATTTCCTTTTCGATTGTCGAATCTGAACGCTTTTTGGCTGGCTTTATTTCCAGGGTGCGGTTATGGAATTGCGCGCCGTTTACTGCTGCAATAATTTTCTCTGCGGATTCTTCCGGAACATCGATGAATGAGTAGTTATCGAACAAATGGACACGGCCAAGCTGTTCAGACTTGACGCCTGATTTTTCTTCAATCAGCAGACGCAATTCCTGCGGGCGGAGGCGCTGGCGTTTTCCCATTGAGACAAAGACCGGCACAGTCGGGGCATTGGGGCGATTGGTCACCTTTACGGTACGGGGTTCGCGCGGGGATGCTGCTTCTCTGGCTTCTGGCATTTCGGATGATTTTGCCGGAGTTCGCGCAGCAGACGGTGCTTTGACTGAACGAGCGGGGGGTGTTATCGACCTGGTTACACCAGCTGCGCGGAGGATCAGCAGAGCAGCTGCGTAGGAGCGAAGATACAGGGGGATTTTTTTTCTGAAGGCTGAGCGAATCTGGGTAAGAAGTACCGGATCTGCAGGGGATTTCAATTCATCCTTAATGCCTTCCAAAAAGGCGTCAAGCGCTTCCTGGGGAATGTTTTTAGCTTCAGATTCTGTAGACACAAGATTCTCCTTGAACCAACCTCCTTGCTGGTTGGCGGCTTAAAATGGTTCCAGCAGTCTGTCGGACTTTTTTTCAAAATTTTTAAATCCGCCAGTCCGAAAACTCCCGGATGTCCGCGTGACTGCTGAGCGGAACGCTGCTGAATCAGACTCAATTCTGTCAGTAGAAATATTCTGTACTTGACTGCTATAATGTAATATACAATGGCATCAAATCAAGTGTCAAAGGAAGCGTGACATGGCAAAAGGCCCGGTTCCGGTTTGTATCTGCTTAACCGGAAAGACAATCAGTCAAAATCTCGAAATTCTGGACAAATACCGCGATGTTGTGGATATTGCTGAATTGCGCGCGGATTTTCTTGATCCCGCTGAAAAATTCTTTATCAGGGCCTTTCCTGAAAAAGCGGGGCTTCCCTGCATTCTCACAGTTCGAAGGAAAAGCGACGGCGGCCTTTTCGAGGACGGAGAAGGAGTCAGACTGGTCATGATCGCCAAAGCACTGTCCTACGCAAGAGCAGACGCTTCAGCCAATTATGCCTATGTCGATCTTGAAGACGATTTTCACATGCCGGCCATTGAGGAAGCTTGCAAAACCTTCGGAACCAGGATTATTCGATCCCGGCATTATCTGGATGGTATTCCTGAAAATTTTGACGATGCCTGGGAAAACCTGACCCAGGAAGAGGACGAAATTCCCAAGCTGGCGGTTACGCCCCGGAATTCAGCAGAACTTGCCAAACTGCTTGCCTGGGCGAGCACCGTACCCCAGAAAGAAAAGCTGATAATCGGAATGGGGACTTTCGGCTTTCCCACCCGGATTTTAGCCGGAAGAATCGGTTCCCATCATACCTATACCAGCCCGAAAGCCGATGAATCCAGCCTTGCAGCTCCAGGACAGATTGATCCTCAAACCTTTGCCCGGATATACCGTGGCCGCGAAACAACCGATGATTTCGACCTCTTCGTCCTGCTTGGAGGACCGAGCATTCTTGGCTCACTGTCGCCATCCCTGCACAATTCAGCCTTCAAAAAGGCTGGCAAAAAAGCCCTGATTGTTCCAATGCCTTCAGATTCAATAGAAAGCGCGCTCCAGTCCATGAATACCCTGAAAGTAAAGGGCGCGGCGGTAACGGTGCCTCTGAAAGAAGAAATCCTGCCTCATCTCGCGTTCCGTTCAACTGATGTCCGGGCAATCGGCGCCTGCAACACGCTGATTATGCGGGAGGAGGGATGGGCGGGATACAACAGCGACGCTGATGGTTTTGAACGGAGCGCGCTGGAGTTTCTCGGGCGGGATGATTTTTCGGGCTTGAAAGTAACCATTGTCGGAGCAGGCGGGGCGGCAAAGTCGGTTGCGTTGTCCATCTTCAGAAAGGGCGGCAAGGCGGTAATTCTAAATCGAACCCTTGCGACAGCGCGCAGTTTGGCGAAAAAATTCAATTTTCAATACGGCCCCCTCGATGACCGCGCAATTGATTTGGTTTCCGAATATTCCGATTTTATCGTGCAGGCGACAAGTGTCGGCATGCAGGGCGGTACCCCGGGGGATCCGCTCGAATTTTATGAATTTGACGGGCATGAAGCTGTATTCGATCTCATTTACAAACCATCAAAGACAGCCTTGCTTTCACGGGCTGAAGCTTCAGGATGCAGAATCAGAAACGGCTATGATATGCTGAGATATCAGGCAGAAGGACAGTATAAAATCTGGATGGATGAAGATCCGCCGCCTGGATATTATGAATAATATGGAGAAAAAATGAGTAAATCTGCTTTTGTAGCGATTGTCGGAAGGCCTTCAGCAGGAAAATCAACCTTACTGAACGCGTTATGCGGTGCCAAGGTTTCAATTGTTTCGCCGGTTCCGCAAACAACCAGAAATACAGTAAAAGGAATAATCAACCGCGCGGAAGGCCAATTGGTTTTTCTCGATACGCCGGGATTTCATATTTCAGAAAAAAAACTCAATCTCAAACTCAAGACGGTGGCAGTCAACGCGTTGAACGATGCTGATCTCATTATTTATTTGATTGACGCAACACGGGAGCCTGGTTCTGAAGAAGAACATCTAGCAGCCGCTATTAAGCCATTCAGCGCCAGGATTATTGCGGTAATCAATAAAATCGACCACAAAGACGCTGATGCGGATCGCGCAGAAGCCTTTATCAAAGAACAGCTTCCTGCGCTTTCCGGAAAAACGCTTATAATTTCCGCGCGCGAAAAAAAAGGCCTCGATGAGCTGGTCGGAACGCTGTTGGAGCGGGCACCCGAAGGTCCGCTCTGGTATCCGGAAGAATATTATACGGATCAGGATCCAGTTTTCAGAATCGCGGAAATTATTCGGGAAAAGGCGATTCTCCACACGCGCGAAGAACTGCCGCACGCGCTCTACATCGACTATCAGGATTCTCGGAAACTGAATGACGGCTCGCTGGAAGCCCAATTCGATATTGTTGTCGAACGGGACAGCCAGAAAGGCATCGTCATCGGCAAGGGCGGTTCGATGATACGGAAAATCAGGGAAGAAGCGGAAGCGGATCTGGCTGAAATTTTCGATTATCCCGTCAGATTGCGCCTGCAAGTGCGGGTCGACCCATCGTGGAAACACGACGACAAGCGGCTCGATTCGCTGATTTATTGAATTTACC
>CAZZJJ010000144.1:0-4665 GCA_964654405.1 uncultured Treponemataceae bacterium | reverse complement strand
ACCTGAAAAAAACTCCAAGAAAAACGATGACCGTCATGGTGCCGAAAAAAAAGGCACAGGCGATGCCAGTCACCTGGTTGAGAGATTTTGAAATCTTTTCCGCCCTTGTCAGCGAAATTTCTTTGTCAGTCATGCGTACTCCCGAGAAAAAGGCGCAGCGGACGCTGAAATCAGAGCCCGCGTGCGCCTGGCAAATTCGAACAATAAACGCAGGTGGTCCTGATCTTTACAGACCTAGTTCCTGCTCAGCTTTGTCGATCGCATCGAAGAACTTGTCAACCCACATCTCACCATCTTTCTTGTACTGGCTTGCCATGAACTCTTTCGCTGCAGGAATGGCTGCGTCTCTGAACTGTTTCATTTCAGCTTTTGTCGGGACATAGACCTGCATTTTTTCAGCCAAGGCGGGCAGACCCTTTTCGGAAGCATCGATGATTCTGGAAAGTCCGCGTCCGGCCAAGATGGCGGTACGGGCAGCGTCATCGACAACTTTCTGAAGTTCAGGGGTAAGGCCTGAATAGAATTTCGGATTCATGACCCAGACATAGGGTGCGTACAGGTGATTGGTGAGGGTGATGTACTTCTGAACTTCCTGGAACTTCGCCATGGCAATGATGGAAATCGGGTTCATCTGGCCATCGACGACGCCTGTCTGCAGGCTGGTGTATACTTCTGCCCACGCGACTGTGGTTGGAGAAGCGCCCAGCGCCTTGACAATCGCCTGATGAAGCGGTAAAGCCATGGTTCTGAGTTTGATGCCTTTCATGTCAGCCGGGCTTTTGATTGGTTTTTTGGCGTTGGTGATCGCGAAGAATCCGCCTGACTCGCCGAAGCCAAGGACCTTGAAACCAGCTTTCTTTTCGATATCAGCGGCAAGTTCTTTGCCGAACGGGCCGTCATAGACTTTATAGCCGACATTGTAGCTCGAGAAAGCAAAAGGCATGTTGGTAACATCGATGAGGGGATAGAACTGAGCCATGCCGCCTGAAGAAGAAATGAACGACTGCACGACACCGGATTTTACCTGAACCATGGTTTCGGCTTCTTTGCCGAGAACACCGTTCGGATAGATTTCGACTTTAATCTGGCCATTGGAATTGGCTTCGACTTCGTTCTTGAAAACTGCGGCCATCGCGGCTGAAGCAACATCAAACGGCTGCTGGGGATTGAGGTGAGCCAGTTTCAGGACTGTCTGCCCGAAAACCGCGCCAGGTAAAAACATCAGCACGGCAAGCACAAGGATAAGGGTTCGTTTCATAAACGCCTCCATGAATAAAGATTGGTGCATTCTACATCGAAATCATGAAGGCGTCAAATTTATTACTCGCCAGCTGGGGTTTTTAAACCGGTAAACTAGCTTGAATTTATAGTATTCCTGCTTTCCGGTACATCCGCTGTGCCGCTTGTTCGGCATTGGCTCGAATCAGATCTTCGTCGATTGCAGTTAGTCTGGCGTTGCGGACAACAATTTTACCGTTGACGATAAGGTGGTCAACGCCATGGTTGTATCCTGAAAACAAAAGAGCCGCGACAGGATCCGAAAGCGCACCTGCATATTCGAGCTTTATGACATCGAAAAGGGCAATGTCAGCAAGCGCGCCTTCCCTGATTTCCCCAGCTTCTTCATATCCAAGGATGGAGGCGCCCCCCTTGGTGGCGACACGGATTACTTCATCAGCCTTGATCCCTGCAGAGCCATAGCGGATGCGCTGCAAAAGGAGAGCCTGTCTGGCTTCACCGAGCATATCGGAGGAGTCATTGCTGGCGGAGCCGTCTACGGCCAGTCCCACTTTTATCCCGCGGTCGAGCATCTCCCGAACTCGACAGATGCCGCTGCCGAGCCGCATATTGGAGGAGGGACAGTGGGCTACGCCAGTTCCCGTTTTTGCCAGGATATCCAGCTCTTCGTCATTGAAGAAGATACCATGGGCGTACCAGACATCGGGGCCGATAAAATCGCAGTCTTGCATGACTTGGAGCGGGCGCCGCTTATAGACCTGAACGCAGTAGTCATCTTCGTCGCTCGTTTCTGCCAGGTGAGTATGCAGATGGGCGCCATACTTGCGTGCGAGAGCTGCGGATTGAGCCATGAGCCGTTCGCTGACTGAGAAAGGTGAGCAAGGCGCAAGCGCGACTTTTCGCATCGCGTCGGGAGCTGGGTCATGAAAGCGCTTGATGGTTTCCTCGCTGTGAATGAGGATGCTGTCTTCATCCTGAACCGTGCTGTCCGGAGGCAAGCCGCCGTCCTTTTTAGAGCGCGACATGGAGCCTCTGGTCGGTGCGAATCGCAGTCCAATATCAGCCGCTGCTTTGAATTGAAGACTGGGAATATCATCCGGGAAGCCTGCAGGATACAGGTAGTGGTGATCCGTTGTAAGGCTGCACCCAGTCTTGGCCAGCTCAGCCAGCGCCAGCATACTTGACCAATAGACAGCTTCCGGGTCAAGGAATTTCCAAATGTCATACAGATAGACAAGCCAGTCGAAAAGCTTTGCGTTTTGCACGGCCGGAAGATTTCTGGTCAGTGTCTGGTAAAAATGGTGATGTGTATTCACGAGGCCCGGCATGACGACATGACGGGACGCGTCGATAACCTGAGTTCCTTCTGGGGCGGAGAGTGAAGCGCCAATTTTTACAATCCGGCTGCCGTCTATGAGAATATCTATTCCCGAAAGCGTACCGGTAGCGGAAGCTTTGGCAGAGGCAGCCGGGCTGCCCCGAACTGCCTCTCGACTGCCGGTAACTACCGTATAACAGTCTTTGAGGAGAATCACCCCAGGACCTCCGCATTGAATTCCTGAATGAGCTTATCAAGCTCTGCGGCCTGCTGGTGCAAGCTGCCCCAGTAATTTCGATAGTCATTCCATTGTGCGCGCAGTTCGGGCAGAGATTTGCCGAGCTGTTCGATCCAGGTAAAATACTTGAGATTGTGGATGCGGCGTTTGTCCACCTGGCTGAGCTCGAGAAGGTTGTCGGTCGACAATCCCTGGAGTCTGTCATAATCCCGATCGGCATCCCGCTGGGTATAAATGCCGCGTTCAGTATTGAGTTCTGAAAGCCGAGACTGATACATGGCCATGGAATCGGTGAACATGGTGAACACAACATCATCTTCGCCCAGCTCGTAATACTTTGCGAACTTGATTGATCCGATTAAATTGCCGACGCTTGAAATGCCGAGAAGCGGCAGCCGTTCAACTTCAGCCGGATCTGCGCCTGCTTCAATGAGGATTTTTTTACCAGCCTCTTCGTTGAAAAGCCGAATAAAGCGAATGGGAAGTTCGTCGTCAACGCCGATAGCCGCATCGGTTTCGCGCATGTTGTGAATCCAGGGGATGTGCTTGTCGCCGATACCTTCGATGCGATGGTCGCCATAGCCGTTTTCAAGTATGGTGGGGCACTGCAGGGCTTCAGCAACACCAATCCTTGTGCCCGGGAATTTTTCTTTCATGTATGAGCCGGAGCCAAGAGTGCCGGCGGATCCTGAAGAAAGAACAACACCGGCGACATGGTCATTGGGACCGGCGACTGTGTTGAATACTTCCTCCATTGCCGGTCCTGATACCGCGTAGTGCCAGAGATGGTTCGGCAGCTGGTCGAACTGGTTGAAAATCACCGCGTCGGGGCGGGTTTTTTCAAGTTCGACACACTTGTCAAAGATTTCTTTGACGTTCGACTCACATCCGGGGGTCGCGATGACTTCTTCAGCCATGGTTTTCAGCCACTCAAAGCGCTCCTTGCTCATGCCTGCAGGCAGGATAGCGACGGATGGGCAGGCCAAAAGCCGTGAAATGTACGCTCCTCCTCGGCAATAGTTGCCGGTGCTCGGCCAGACAGCTTTTTTGGTGGTCGGATCAAAACGGCCGGTTACCAGTTCAGGCACGAGGCAAGAGTATGCGGCTCCAACCTTGTGCGCGCCGGTGGGGAACCACTTGCCGACAAGCCCTATGATGCGGGCTTTGGTTCCGGTAATGGCGCGGGGAATTTCAAAGTAGTTGACTCCGCCATAGGTTCCTCCAAACTCTTTCGGCTCATTGTGCCAGTTGACACGGAACAGGTTGCGGGGGTGGACATCCCAGAGACCGATACCGGTCAATTCTTTTTTAATCGATTCAGGGATTTTAGAAGGATCCCGCATCTGGGCAAAGGTTGGAAGCAGGATGCCTTTTTCCTTGCATCGCTGAATATTCTGTTTTCTCTGGCTTTCAATCACTTTCAAATCAATCATGCTGTTCTCCTTATTACTGTGCAGTACACAAGCGGTCATTCGTCTGCCATGCAGCTACTATTGCGGCAGGAATACCGCGGCGTTCAATCTTATACCAAACCCGGTTCCGTTTCTACAGCCCGGCTCCCACTGCAGCGGCGGCGCTCTTGATGTCCTTGAGTCCTGAGCCTGTCAGCATGATGACAACTGTGTCGTCGATGGGGATTTCATGCTGAACTTTCAGGAATCCTGCAAAAGCGCAAGCGCTCGACGGTTCCGCAAAAAGCCCGCTTGCCCGTGAAAGATAAACCTGCGCGTCAAGGATTTCTTTGTCGGATACAGCGACTGCGCCTCCATGATGCATTTTAAGTTTTTCAAGCGCAAAACTGCCGTTTCGCGGCACATCAACCGAGATGGAATCGGCAATTGTGTTTGACGGCAGGAATTCGAAGGACCCT
>CAZZJJ010000143.1:3364-4692 GCA_964654405.1 uncultured Treponemataceae bacterium | reverse complement strand
TCCTGATTTCTGCGCATGGTAGCGTAAATTTCCGTTTCAGTTTCCTGCAGGGAGGAGTAAACAATGACCCCCATTTCAAGCGCATCGACCAGATCGGAATCCGAATTTGAACTTGTCACTATCGCCAATGGTCTGGCCGGTAAATCTGAATTCATCCTTAGGTCGCCGGTTCATTTTGACGAGAGCTATGACGATGATTTTGACGAGTTTGAAGACGAAGATGACGACGATCTTGATGATGATGACTTCGATGACGAGGATGATTTTGACGATGACTTCGATGATGAAGACGATGATCTTGATGATGAAGACTTCGATGAAGATGAAGACGATATTGACTACGATGATGATGATATCGATTATGAAGATCTGGATGAGTAATTGACAACACTCTGATTAATAATCTTTAATGCTCGGAATATGAAAGGGCTGCCGTAATCGCTGGATTGCGGCAGCCCTTTTTCTATACACCAAGCCCACAGCGCCTGGGAAATTCAGTCCTGTTTCGCTCCAGCTTCTATTTTGAAGGATGGCGCAGAAAACCAGAGCTTTTCAAGCTCGTAGAAACTTCGAGCTTCCTTGCTCATGATATGGACTATCACATCACCCATGTCTTCAAGCAGCCAGCTTTCATCTTCTTTAAATACAGGTTTATTGAGAGGCTGAATTTTTTCGGCGGACATAAAATCTTCAATAAATCTTGCGAGTCCTTTCATGTGCGTGCTGGAATTACAGGAAGCGATGACAAAAAAGTCTGTCCAACCTGCTATACCACGCAAATCAAGAATAACGACATCTTCCGCCTTATGTTCAGCAAGAAGAGCTCCTGCAGTAAAGGCAAGTGATTTGCTATCGAACACAATACCTCCCATTGAAATCTTTTCCGAGTATTATGGTAAAATCGGCTTTTATGGAACCCTTGTAATTTGATGAATCCGCGTAACTGCTGCATTTGATAACACTGCCTATCGCGACAAGGGCATCTTTGTCTCCGTAGCGATCTATTATGACCGTTTTCTCATAATCCATTGTTTTCGCGTTGCCAATCGCAACAACATCATAACCAAAACTTTCAAAAATATCGCTTGTCCTGCTGGCAAGCCCCTTTTCCTGAGTACCGTTGAGAATTTCGACCGTATAACTCTTTTTTGTCGAAATGCTGTTTTCGCTTGAAACCATTGCTGTCATGGTCTGCTTGAGCATGTCACGAACCAGTTCTCCATCATAGAAAGGAAAGAAAAGCTGCTGGCCTTCCACGGTTCTGTACATGCCGGTAATTTTTTGTATCAGCAGCGCGTCGGTGTCTATTTTTGCCATTTCGGAAAGAA
>CAZZJJ010000143.1:0-3329 GCA_964654405.1 uncultured Treponemataceae bacterium | reverse complement strand
AAGCAATTTCCTAGCAGGATTGCTGAAATTGCTGTTCATGGCGGCAACGATGCTGTCAGCATTGCTTTTTGATGCCAGGAGCTCAGCATTCTGTGAAATCCGTTTCAGCAGCATAAGGGAAAATTTCTGTCTCCGGGCAAGAAAATCAGCTTCAGCTTCTTCAGGATCCCGATACATTAGGTATTGCAGGGCTTTATCTCCATCGAGTGTGACATAGCCTCCCGGGAGGCGAATGCCATCCTTACCTTCCTGAATGATCATCTGCGGTATGAAAATCTGGATACCGCCCAGCAAATCCACCTGTTTTACAAGGTTTTTTTCATTAAATATCAGATATCCTTGAATTGCTGTGTCCAGGTATGCCGAGACTTCCTGGATGTAGGTTTTGGGGGCCTGCGGTTTGTAGACATAGTCGATTCTGTCCATTCGCTTGATGCTTTTCAGGATAACAGCCATGTTTGTCGGTATATCCACAAGGGCAGCCTTGGATTTCGCTGGAAAAAACATCAGCAGCTGGCTGGAAATCGGCTTTTTATCCATTTCGAATACAAGCAGGATGCTGATTGGTTTATCGGTTCGAATCTGCGCTGCCAAGCTTTCGGATCGGATATATAAAAATCCGCCAAGCAATAAGCCGCCGAACAGCACGATAATGAGCCAGAGCAAAATAGCGCTTTTGTCAAAAATCCTTTTCATCATATCCCGGCTTTCATTGTGAGGCTATTGTATAAATCGAGTGTTGTTTGGGCAATAGCCGCATTCTGACTCGAAAGCCAGCTTATAACGCTCTCCAACGATAGAAAGAACAGCTCATCCATCGTCAGACTGTCCATTTTCGATCGCAGTTCTTCACTGACATGAGCGCGGCCGGGTTCGAGCTTATCTGCAATATAGATGATTTTGGCGAGGCGGCTCATGGTTTCGGCGGCGGATGCATGGCAGGCAATTGCTTCGAGAATCCGGGGGCTGGTCACTCCATATGTTTCAAAAATATAGACAGATGCTGCTGGTGCATGGATGATCTTGTCATAGAAATTCATGCTGGCACTACGAGCCGGAACTGGGAATCTGAATCCATCCGAGTGCGGGATAAGCGAAAAGCGTTGTGCATACTGCCATTGCAGGTCGAGCGGCATATCTTTCATCATGTCGTGGGCGATTCCAGCGATGTAACCGCTTTTTTGATCTTCTCCAAAGCGCTCGCAAAGGCGAACTGCCATGTCAGCGGTTCTGAGTGAATGCTGTTTTCGGCTTTCTTTGACATTGAGATCGAGGCACTGCAGAATGTTTGTTTCAAGATGCTGAAAATCCATACAGCCCCTTTTGTTCGATTATGTGTTGCACCATTTGAGGAACCAGAGAGTGCCAGGCTTTCCCGGCCGAGATTCTTGCGCGCACTTCTGACGATGATATTGGGATGAGGGTGTTTTCAACATATCTATGTGGATACGAAAGGCTGAGCCGGTAAGGAAACTGCCTGTGGGCGACAATGATTTCAGCTTCCTTGACAAGGGAGTGCGGCTCTTTCCATTCAAAAAAACCCGCAAGCAGATCATCACCGATTATGAGCCCTGGTTTGCCGTCCATCTGACCTTTCAGTCCTGCGTCAGTTTTCAGTTGGCGAATCGTATCGATCGTATAGGAGACGCTTTTCCGTAAAATTTCACAATCAGACACGGCAAATGAGGGATATCCTTTGATGGCGGCTTCCAGCATTTCCAGGCGAATATGCGGTCCCGGATCGTCAATGCTCTTATGCGGCGGGATATTGGCAGGAATAAAGAGAATCTGGTCATATCCGCATTGGCTCAGGACTTCTTCAGCAAGGATCAGGTGTCCGATATGGACAGGGTTAAAAGAGCCGCCGAGAATCGCGGTTTTCATTCTTGCTGTCCTTCTTCAAGAAGCTCGTCTTCAAGGCCGAAAAGGTCACCCATCGTGGATGTTTGCGGTTCGTCGCTCGCTTCCTGATGAACGACTTGATTGAAGAAGGCCTCTTTCAAATCTTCCAAGCCCTCACCCGAAAACACTGAAATGCCGAAAATTGGCTCGGCAATCATTTGACGGAATTCTTCGAAACGCTCTCTGGCTTCGGGAAGATCCAGTTTTGTCGCTATGATCATATGCGGTTTTTCAGCAAGTTCGCGGGAAAATGAAGCCAATTCGGCTTTAAGGATTCCGTACGCTTCTTTCCAATTGTCATCGGAAAGATCGATGAGAAAAGCAAGGCAGGCAGTGCGCGAAATATGTTTCAAAAAGCGAATTCCAAGGCCCGCGCCTTCATGAGCTCCCTCGATGATCCCCGGGATGTCCGCGACGATGATATCGCGATCATGAAGCGTCAGAACGCCGAGATTGGGAATTTTTGTGGTAAAGGGGTACGGAGCAATTTTGGGCCGAGCGTTGGTAAATGCATCTAAAAGGCTTGATTTTCCAGCATTCGGAAAACCTACCAACCCGATGTCGGCAATCAGTCTGAGCTCAATCTTGAGACGCCGCTCCTGCCCGGGCTGTCCTGGCTGAGCATGCTTCGGTGCCTGGTTGACCGAATTCTTAAAGTGGGTATTGCCCCAGCCGCCTTTTCCGCCCTTTAAAAACACCCAGCGTTCCCCTTCCCTTTCAGCGCCGGTGCCGGAGGTTGACATGCCGAAGTCTTTGAGGATTTCACCGGTATCGTAATCTTTGATAATTGTGCCGGGAGGAACCGCGATGATCATATCTTCGCCGTCCTTGCCGTGCATGTTCCTTCCCATCCCAGGAATACCATTCTGGGCTCTGAATGTCTGTTTGAAACGAAGGTAGGATAAGGTGCGCAGGTTTCGCTTGACAACAAAAATCACATCCCCGCCCTTTCCCCCATCTCCGCCTGCCGGTCCGCCCAGGGGTACATATTTTTCGCGCCGGAACGCCACACAGCCATCGCCGCCTTTCCCCGAAGCGACTATGATAGTTGCCTCATCCGCAAATTTTATCAATACAAACTCCTGCTGGTTATTATAGTAGCAATAAAAAAAGCCGCCCTACAAGAAGCAGAGCGGCTTATTTTTTCTTTATGAAAACGAAGTCCGGAAAGCCTCTTTTCCCTTATTCGGCGGGGAACGGCTCAACCTGGGCATATTTCTTGCCGCGGAATTCCTTGTAGGACACCATGCCGTCTACCAGGGCATACAGAGTATCGTCTTTACCGATACCAACGTTGGTGCCCGGATTGATCTTTGTGCCGCGCTGGCGAACAATGATTGATCCCGCGCTCACCGCCTGATTTGCATATACTTTGACCCCAAGGTGCTGGGGATTCGAATCTCTTCCGTTAACGCCCTTATGTGCCA
>CAZZJJ010000142.1:0-4757 GCA_964654405.1 uncultured Treponemataceae bacterium | reverse complement strand
GCAATGACAAAATTCCCCGGAGCAGGATCCAGCGCCAGTGCCTCAGACAGCGCTACAATTCGCTTGCGCTTTCCGCTGCCGTCCTTTTCGGCATAGGGGCAGGATATCGAGATAGTGCCGGATGTCCGTTCCCAGTAATTGTTGTAGAAAACCAGCGCCCGTTCTTCGCCTCGGCCGTTCGTATAGGCAAAGACATTTTCGTCTAACTTGTGGTGTTCCTTCACAAAATCGAAAAGATAAAAGTTGTCCACTTCGGCAAACAGCTTGCGCATTCTGAAGAGTGGGAAAATTTCGCGTTCATGCCGTCCGATCAGCACCGGATCGGGCTTTTCATCTTTGTAGGAACGCTTGTATTCCATGCCGTATTTTTCGGAAAAACCCTCAATCTGGCCATGGCCGATCATCGGCAGACCCGGCATGGTGGCCATCAGGGTGCAGACGCCGAAATATTTATCACCCGAGCCGAATTGCGCAATCGCGGTTTCTTCATCCGGATTGCTCATGAAATTGACAAAGCGCTTCAAGATCTGCTTGTCGAATTCCTGCGTATTCTTGATGGTAAGGCGGTACATCGAGTTGCTTTCGGTTTTGAGCATATTCATGAAGGCCGAATTGTACACGCGATGCATGCCGAGGGTTCTGACAAAGTAGCCTTCCATCATCCAGAACGCCTCAGCGAGAAGGAGAGTGTCCGGCACTCTGACAGCGCATTCATCGACAACTTCACGCCAGAATTCGTTCGGATGCGCTTTGTCGAAGGCCTCATCGCTCATCGAATATTCTGCGCGGGACGGAATCGCGCCGCCGCTTCCGGGGGCAGGGTACCACAGCCTTCGGATATGCTGGCGCGCCAGCACCATGGCGGCATCGAAGCGGATTATGTTGAAATGCTGTGCGACATGGATGATCCGTTCCTTGACCGCCTCCCGCGCTTCCGGGTTGAGAAAATCGATCTGCGCGGTATCATTCCAGGCCATCCCGGTTCCGTCATTGCCATGGTAGATATATCGAACCTGGCCGGTCCGCCGATCAAGGCGTTTGAAAACAACGGCAGCGTCGCTTCTCGAATAATAATGATCCTCAAGCCAGATGCCGATAGAGGGGTCGCCTGAGAGATCGGGACCGTTGAAGGTGTAGGAAGGGAAGGGGCAACGGTCGGTGCCGATAAAAAGATCCGGCCGGCTGCGGACCCACGCTGAGTCGATGCCTGTGTGGTTGGGAACCATATCTGCGGCGAGCCGGATTCCCCGCCACATGCATCTGCCGCGGAAAACATCCAGCGCTTCCCAACCGCCCAATTCAGGCGCGATTTCATAATCGAAAAGCGAGTAGGCTGAAGCCGCGGCGTCAGGATTTCCGCAGAGCTGTTTGATTTTTTCGCTGGCTGGACTTCTCTGCCAGATTCCGATAAGCCACAAGCCGTTGATTCCGCGTTCAGCAAGCAAATCCAGTTCCTGATCAGGAATTTCATCGAGCCGGGTTATCAGCATGCCATATTGGACTGAAAGCTGGTGCAGCCAAACAAGCGCGTTTTTCGCGATCATGACCAGAGAAGGCATCCAGTCTTGGTCTGAAGAGAATTTTTCATATTCATGCCGCTGGAGCGCATACTGGTATGGTTTGATGGGGCCGGGGCCGGGCGGAAACCGGGGCATCTCTTCTTCCTGGATCAAGTCGAGTGTTTTCAGGACTTTGTCTTTGATTTCACGGAAAGTCGCTCCCCAATTGTCCCGAATCCACAAAAGCTGCTTTTCAACAGAGTCAGGCGCCATCCTGGCAGGAAGCCGCAGAAGCTCGAGAATGGGCATCATCGTACCAGTTGGACCAAAACCGGGTAATTCCAATTGGACTTTTTCAAGAACCTTGAATACCGTGCTGTATTTTGTTTTTGCGCTCAGCGTGCCAGAAACGGTGCCAGTGTCCCGAAGCCCATCATCATAGAGGAATTTGAACGTTTTAAACGCGGGATTTTCGTTGGCAAGCTTGAGCAGGATAAGTTCTTCAAGCGCCAGCTCGCGGTTAGGAACTTTTTTCTGCTGATTGCCGGATGGAGGCACAATGCCTGTCTGATCCCTGCTGGTTGAGCCAGCGAGATAATCTTCCGGGGCCGTCAAGCCCTGATAGACATCCCTCGGCGGAAACTGCACGCAGAACTCATTCAACAGGGTGTCAAACTCTTCTTTTCCGATCGCGTCCTGAATTGATGATTCGAACTTTTTCATCACATCAGGCGCGACGCTTTCGCGGTAAAGCAGGAAAATAATGTGGAGGATCTCGTCAATCAGAGCCATCGCGTTCAGTTTTCCGGCTGAAATGTCTTTCGCATCCCTGCCTTCCGTGAGGATGAGAGAACGGATTTTCTCGGCCATGACTCGGGAAGAATAGAAATCGGGCAGGATAAGATTTCCGGTCGACGCGAAAAGTGACGAAGAAACAGCCAATCTGGACCGAATGCCGGCATGGATATGAAACTCCATGACTCTGTCTCCAGTCCTGATCCCGGACAAACCAAATGCCGAAAGGCTGCATGCCAGTATTTTTTGTTTTCCTTGCTTCATGCCAGTACTATAATCTTCTCTCGGTTTCGGGGCAAGGTTTATTCTGCGATTGGAGCTACCCAAAAGCAGGAAAAGCTAGTATCATTACATAAGAACAATGGAGGTAAAAGTGTCAATTTCGGTTGAACATGACAAGCGAAAAGAAGAGATTCTGGATAAAGCGCTGGATGTATTTGTGGTCGAGGGATACAAAGATACCACATTCCAGAAAATCGCCGAACGCTGCGGAATAACCCGAACCATTCTCTACATTTATTTCAACAATAAAAAAGAAATCTTCGCCTCCTGCATCAAGCGGTTCATGAACAAGCTGGAGCATGAAATCCTCCTGATCGCGGAAGCTCAGGACCGAACCAGCGCTGAAAAGCTTGTCGCCATCGGCGAAATGGTGGTTCAGATTTGCGAAAAGGAATCACGGCTTCTGTCCGTTGTGCTGGACTATCTGCTCAAGCTGAAAACAGCCGGGGGAGACCCGGATGAGCGGGTTCGGCGGAGAACCATCCGGATGCGGCATATTCTTTCATATATAATAATTGAAGGAAAGAAAAAGGGCGAATTTTCGCGGGATATTTCCGTCAAAGCGACATCTGAGCTTTTTTACGCGCTGATTGAAGCCGCCGTGTTCCGGGTTACCGTTCGGGGAAAGGCAACCATGGACCTTGCAGAACCGCTGAAGCTTCTGGCCAGCACCTTGTCTGATAAGAACAGCTGAAAGCGCCGAAAGGTTCAGCTCAGTTCACTCAGCTTGCTCCCGGTCTGTCGTGAGCAAGCCGAATTTAATACGGTTAATCAGCGAACTGCTGGCGACAACCTTGGCGGTGAACAGGCTGGCTATGTTTTTCTCATACGTCAAAATTCTGGAAATATAATCGAGTGTCGTGACCGGCGCTCCCTTCTGGGTGACTCTGGTTCTCCCTGCGTTATACATGGCAAGCGCGGAAATCTCGTTTCCGGAAAGGTCCAGAACGTGCTTGAAGTATTTAATGCCTTCTTTGGCGTTTATTTCAGGGTTGAAAGCATCGCTTTCCTTCAGCTCCGGAAAGGTGTTGGAATTGAGCTGAAAAAGCCCGCGGTCCTTGCTGCCCGAATTGATATTGAGCGCTTTGGGGTTGAATCTGCTTTCTTCATAGGCTATTGCAAAAGCGAGGCTTGCAGGGACTTCGTGTTTGACCGCGTTATCCAGGATTGCGGCCGCGACCGCCCTGTCATTCGTCAGGCTGGCAAAAAAATCCAAAACGCTGTTTTTTGTCTGACTGTTTTTGTAGAACTTTGCGATGAAGTCGTTCGCTGGTTTTTCTTCAATACTGATCGGCAATTTTTTCGTATCGGAAACCAAGGACAATATTTCACTGTCCAGACTTAAATTGGTGCTTGCAGGCCTGCTGCAGGATGCGCTGAGCGCCAGCAAAGCAGCGCATAAAAACACGGCTCCTTTGGCTCGCAATGGTCTATATGGTACCATTCTCAATAAAAACTCCTTGTAAAAATAAAAAAAATATTTCCCCCTTTCCCTGGATACCATTGTAAGGATTGTGGCAAATTGGTCAAGTATCTCGCAAAATAGGTCATAATTAATTGTGTAATATATAAATATAATTTTAATGAATTTTTTCTGACTGCGGACAGGCGTCAATCGGAGCTGTTTTAGGAACAGGCTTGTCTCTTTGGAGCGCTTGCATTTCTCCATTTTTCACTGATGCTAAGCCTGTCTGGCACCGGCTTTTTCCACCTTAACAAAACCCGCTTTTTGGCACATAATGCAACTCATGGATACAACAGCCATTCGAGTTATTGTCACCGGCGGTACCTTTGATAAGCATTATGATGAAATCAAGGGCGAGCTGACCTTCAAGGACAGCCATGTCCCTGAAATCTTAAAGCGGGCGAGAGTGACGGTGCCTGTTCAAGTCGAATTGAACCAGCTGATTGACAGCCTCAATATGCAGGATCAAAATCGGCTTTCCGTTCTCGAGGCCTGCAAAAAAGCCGAAGAAACAAAAATTATCATTACCCACGGAACAGACACCATGACCATGACAGCAACCTTGCTTGGACAGGCTTATCTGGACAAGGTGATTGTGCTGACTGGCGCGATGGTTCCGTATCGTGTTCTCGATTCCGACGCCCTGTTCAATTTCGGCGCTGCGTTCAGCGCTGTCCAGCTTCTGCCGAATGGGGTATACATTATCATGAACGGCA
>CAZZJJ010000141.1:0-4781 GCA_964654405.1 uncultured Treponemataceae bacterium | reverse complement strand
CGGACATACGGAAATTCATCGAGCTGGGTGCCGATGGGGTTCAGATGGCAACTCGTTTCGTCGCGACGGAGGAATGCGATGCTTCCGATGCTTTTAAAAATACGTACATCACAGCCCATGAGGATGATTTACAGATAATCAAGAGTCCGGTGGGCATGCCAGGGCGTGCGATCGGCAATCAGTTTCTCGCTGATGTGGAAGCTGGCAAGAAGAAGCCCTTTGCCTGCCCTTATCACTGCATTGTCACCTGCGATGTCGAACACGCTCCGTATTGTATCTCGCTGGCACTGCTGAACGCGCAGAAAGGAAATCTGGATAAGGGTTTTGCTTTTGCCGGGGCAAACGCCTGGCGCTGTGACCGAATTGTAAAAGTTCAGGAACTCATGGATGAATTACAGAAGGAATATGAAGAAAGCGCTGACGGGGTACAGGATTAAGGCAGCGGCAGAGATGGCGCCGATTAGCATGAGGCTCTGGCTGGCGGCGCGCTGAGATCCAGAACGCCGCCGGGAGCTGCTTTTCGTGCCTGCGGAAGCTCAGGGCATTATCGAAACAACTTTATAACCAGCGTCGGCAACCGCTGCTCTGAGCGCCTGATCGTCCAGATTTTCGCCTTCGACCATGGCGGAACGCTCAAGAAGGTCGACTTTCGCGGATTTTACACCCGGTACGTCTTCAAGGGCTGATTGGACATGCATGACGCAGTGGCCGCAGGACATTCCTTCAATTTTTAAAAGCTTTCGCATCATAATTCTCCTTTACGATACCAATAGATTAAATTCGTCTCAATTAATACATAAGCTATAAAATCCGGATTTTCAAGCGTTGCTGTTGGCTAATAGCGGTTTGAACCGCTTCAGCCTCAAGGCGTTAGTCAAGACAGAAACCGAACTCATGGACATGGCAGCGGCGGCGATCACCGGCGAAAGAAGAGGTCCGCCGAATATGTACAGAGCACCTGCTGCTATCGGGATGCCGAGAACATTGTAGCCAAAAGCCCAGAAGAGATTTTGACGGACGTTCCGGATTACCTTTTTTGAAAGATGGATCGCGTTTGGGATATCCCGAATGCTGCCGCTCATCAGCACAATGTCAGAACTCTCAATGGCGACATCGGTACCGGAGCCTATCGCGATGCCAATATCTGCCTGGGCGAGCGCCGGCGCGTCATTGATACCGTCGCCGACCATAGCCACAATCTGACCCTGAGCTTGGAGCTTTTTCACTTCGCCAGCCTTGCCCTGGGGAAGAACCTCCGCCAGTACCGTATCAATTCCAGCCTGCCGGGCAATAGCATTGGCGGTTCGCCGGTTGTCACCGGTGATCATGGCAACGACAATGCCCATTTTTCTGAGCGTTTGAATGGTCGAGGCGGCTTCGGGCTTCAGCGTGTCCGCGACCGCGAGCATGCCTGCAAAACTCCCATTGACAGCGGCAAACATGGGAGTTTTTCCATTGTCAGAAAGAAACTGAGCCTGCTTGGAAAAGTTCTCCTCTACGCTAATGCTTTTTTCAGCCATGAAGCTTGCATTGCCAATACAAAACTCATAATTGGGAAAATTCGCGATAATTCCTTTGCCTGGAATCGCGGAAAATGTTTCAGGAAGCGGGATTGACAGTTGTTTTTGAGCTGCCGCGCTGACAATGGCGAGGCCAAGCGGATGTTCACTTGCCTTTTCTGCGCCTGCGGCCAGAGACAAAAGCAGATCCGCGGAAGTGCCTTGAACCGGGATGATGTCAGTGACCGATGGTTTCCCTTCGGTCAGGGTTCCGGTCTTGTCGAAGACTACGGTTGTCACCTTGTGAGCGGTTTCAAGCGCTTCGCCGGATTTTATAAGAAGTCCGTATTCAGCGCCTTTGCCTGTACCGACCATAATGGCGGTCGGTGTCGCCAGCCCCAGCGCACAGGGGCAGGCGATGGTGAGAATTGCCACAAAGATGGTCAGAGAAAAAACAATTGACTGGCCGCTTATCAGCCAGGCCAGACTTGCCAGAAGGGCGATGACAAATACAACCGGCACAAAAACGCCGGAAATCTGATCAGCGAGGCGCGCTACCGGTGCTTTAGAACCCTGCGCTTCTTCCACCAGAGCGATGATTCGGGCCAGCGTTGTTTCTGCACCTACCCGTTCCGCCCTGAAAAGCAGAGCGCCGTTTTTGTTCATGGTGCCGCCGGACACGGCGTCGCCAGGCTTTTTGTCGACCGGCAGACTCTCTCCGGTCAGCATCGACTCGTCGACGGCACTTTCGCCTTGCAGGATTACTCCATCGACAGGGATGCGCTCCCCTGGCCTCACAAGAATCTGATCACCCGGTTCGACCTGTTCGATGGGAATTTCGACATGGGTCTCGCCATAAACGACAGTCGCTGTCGATGGCTGCAGCTGCATGAGCTTTTTTATGGACTCGCTGGTTCGGCCCTTTGTTACCGCTTCGAGAGTTTTCCCCAGAAGTATAAGGGTGATAATCATGCCGACAGTTTCAAAATAAAGCCCGTTTACCGCCTCCAGATCGCCGCCCAGAAGCATTGCCATGGAATAAAGGCTGTACACAAGGGCGGCGGACGTGCCCATGGCAATCAGGCTGTCCATGTTGGGTGACCGGTTGACTAGTGACCGAAAACCTACCGTGTAGAATTGCCGACCTGCGATTATGACGGGTATAACGAGAAAGAGCTGGATAAAGGCAAACAGGTAGGGATGCTCCATGGGATGCAGAAAAGCCGGCAGAGGCAGTTTGAGCATGTGCCCCATCGCAAGATAAAATAGAGGGACTGCAAAGAGCGCAGAAATGCCGAATTTTCGCCATTGCTGACGGATTTCCTGCTCTTTCTCCTGCTGATGCGAGTCAGTCTGTGATGTATGCGAAAGCGTCTGTTTCTCTTCGGCCGAGTAGCCTGCTTTTTTTACGGCTGCCTGTATGGCTTCTGCGGTAACTATGCTATCATCATAGACGATAGTTAAGGTTTCGGTGGCGTAATTGACCTGGGAGAGCTGAACGCCGGGCAGCTTTCGGGTCGCGCGCTCATTGGCCGCGACACAGGCGGAGCAAGTCATGCCCCGGATGGCAAAGCGTTTGGTGGTTATCATACGAATATAAATTAGCAATTTTGTATATTATTTGCAAGAAAAAGGAGGTGTCATGAAGATTGTATATTTGATTTTCACGCTGCTTGTCGCGATACTGGCAGTAGTTTTTGCTGTTTCCAATTCCATGGTCGTTGATGTAAAATTCTTTTCATGGTCCACAACAGGCAGCCTGTCTTTATTGTTGGTTATAGCTTTGACTCTTGGAATTTTAATCGGAGTGCTCTTGATGCTTCCTTCGGTATTGCGTCACTCGTTCCGAAATTCGGGGTTGAAGCGAAAACTGATTCGAACTGAAAAAGAAAAAGCGACATTGCAGGAAAATTCCCTGCAGAAAGAATCAGCGGAGACAACAGAGAACACCGGGACCAAAGCGAACGAACAATAGAAGCGATTGTACACAACGGCAGTTATAGGAGGGAACGATGGCTGAAACCGCGAATGGGCAGGCGCCGAGCGCAATAAAAATCGGCAAAAAGGCTTTTCTGTTTTCCGCTGGCATTATTCTGGCTTTGATGATTGTCTCAGGCATTCTGACGCTCGTCTTGCCCGCCGGTGAATATCAGCGGGTTGTGCAGGACGGAAAGACGCTGGTGGTGGACGGAACCTATCAGCAGATACCGAGGCCGGCGTATCCTTTCTGGCGCTGGTTTACAGCTCCGGTTGAAATTCTTTTTGCGCCGGGGAATGTTGCGCTGATTACGATTATTGTCTTTATCGTTTGTGTCGGCGGTTCGATTTCCATTCTTGAAGGCGCGGGCGTAATGGAAGAGCTGGTGAAAATCCTGGTTCGCCGCTTCAGGACGCAGAAATATCGGCTGATCGCGCTGGTCATCTTCTTTTTCATGGCCGTTTCGAGCTTTATCGGCGTCTATGAGGGCATGGTGCCCATGATTATCTTCCTTGTGCCGCTTGCCATTTCGCTGGGATGGGATTCGTTGACCGGCCTGGGCATCAGCCTTTTGCCGCTGGCTTTCGGCTTTGCTTCTGCGGTGACCAATCCTTTCACCATCGCGGTTGCGCAGAAAATCGCGGATTTGCCGCTCTTTTCGGGAGCCTGGCTGCGGATCATCTTTTTTGCGGTCGTGTATGGGTTGGTGACATTCTTTGTCATTCAGCATGCGAAAAAAGTGGAGAAGAATCCGCGGCTTTCACCAACCTTTGCCGATGACGAAATTCTCAGGCAGTCTTTGCTGAAGGATGAATCAACACGCGCCAAGGCTGAAACTGACCCCATACAAGAAAAGCAGGCGGCTCTGGCAAAAGGCAAGGCTCTTATCTGGTTTGCCGTCTGTGTCGGCATTGCCATGGCGATTGTTCTGTTTACCGCCCGTATTCCCGGATTGTCCGACCTGGCCTTCCCTGTCATGGCGTTGCTGTTTTTGGTCGGCGGCGTGGGCGGCGGCAGGATAGCCGGTTTTTCCGGAAAGCAAATTGCTAAAACCTTTGTACGGGGTGCGGGAAATCTCGCTCCCGGCATTGTCCTGATTCTGATGGCTTATTCAGTGAAGCACATCATTCTCTCCGGTAAAATCATGGACACCATTCTGTTCGGTGCCGCCTCGATGATACGGCAATCCTCCAGCATTATCGCGGCATTTCTTATCTACCTGACAACGCTGGTTATGAACTTTTTTATCGGTTCCGCGAGCGCCAAGGCTTTTCTCATGATGCCGCTCCTGACGCCGCTTGCGG
>CAZZJJ010000140.1:0-4845 GCA_964654405.1 uncultured Treponemataceae bacterium | reverse complement strand
GCGATATTCATGATCGATGTCGACAATCTGAAAGAAATCAATGATACATTCGGGCACCAGGCTGGGGACGCGGTGCTGAAAGCGCTCGCCAAAGCCTTAAAAGCCAGGCTGCGGAAGTCCGATATTTTCGGACGCTATGGCGGCGACGAATTTTCAATGGTACTGGTAGAAATCGATTACCTGAATTCCATGCTGATGGCGGAAAGCTTTATCTCGATGGTACGCAATCTGGAGATTTCTTTTCACGACCGAATCCTGAAAACAACTGTCAGTATCGGTGTCATGTTCTTCAAGGGTGTCGAGTCGGATATGACTATCGAGCATCTGCTGTCCGAAGCTGACAAGGCTTTGTATCAGGCAAAAAAAGAGGGGCGTAACCGCTTTGTGGCAGCCAAGCCCCTTTGATTCTGATTGTCAGCCGCTGATAATGACCGGCTTTTATTCCTTGCTCAATAATTGCGGGCAAAAATCGCGCGATGCCTAGCGGGAGCGCCGCAGAGCGCGCAGGTACCTGAGATATTGTCCTGCCTGTCCAGCGGCATGCATCGAAGGGTTGCCTTGGTTTGGGCTTTGAGTTCAGCCTCGCATTCGGCGCTGCCGCACCAGAGCGCTTCGGCGAAACCGCCTTGCGCATCCGCGGTGCCCATCCCTTCAGCGCCGAAAAAGGCAAGCAGTTCTTCACGGTTTCCAATCGGTTTGGTGTTGGCGATTCTGAACGCTTTGGCTTTTTCATACAGCGATGCCTGGATAAGGGCCAGCGTTTCTTTGACTTTTTCGCCAGCCTGAGCGGCATCGATAACGGTTTTTTCGCCATTATCCCTTCGAACCATGACAGCTTTGCCATTCTGCATGTCGCGGGGGCCGATTTCGAGCCGAACCGGCGTGCCGCGCAATTCCCATTCGGCAAATTTCCAGCCGGGGCTGGATGAATCATCATCATCCAGCACAACCCGCAGACCGAGGGCTTTAAGCTGGCTGTAAATTTTCCCAGCATATTCCAAGACCGCAGCCTTGGAATCGTTTTTATAAATTGGCACGATGACCGCTTCTTCAGGCGCGATGGAAGGCGGCAGGACAAGCCCCTTGTCGTCGGAGTGCGTCATGATGACAGCGCCGACGAGACGGGTCGATACACCCCAGCTGGTTGCCCAGACATAATCGAGCGTTCCTCCGCGCGTCTGGTATTTGACATCGAAAGCTTTGGCAAAGTTCTGCCCCAGGAAATGACTGGTGCCTGCCTGCAGGGCTTTTTTATCCTGCATCATCGCTTCAATGGTGTAGGTTCGCACCGCTCCGGCGAATTTTTCAGTTTCGCTTTTTACGCCGGGGATAACAGGGATGCAGAGATAGCGCTCAACCACATCACGGTAGACTTCAAGCATTTTAAGCGTTTCTTCAACTGCCTCGACTTCGGTTTCATGGGCTGTATGGCCTTCCTGCCAGAGGAATTCAGAAGTCCTGAGGAAGAGGCGGGTTCGTTTTTCCCATCGCAGAACATTCGCCCATTGATTTATGAGCAAGGGCAGATCACGCCAGGACTGGATCCAGTTTTTATACATGGACCAGATGATTGTCTCGCTTGTCGGCCTGATGCAGTAGGGTTCTTCCAGCTCTTCTCCGCCGCCATGGGTGACAACCGCCAATTCGGGCGCAAAGCCCTCGACATGCTCTGCTTCTTTTTGCAGAAAACTCATGGGAATGAGCAAGGGGAAGTAAGCGTTCGAATGACCGGTCTCCTTGAAGCGGCGGTCAAACTCATCACGGATGCGCTCCCAGATTGCGTATCCGCGCGGTCTGATAACCATGCTGCCTTTTACCGGCGAATAGTCGGCAAGCTGTGCGTTCAGAACGATATCGATATACCACTGCGAGTAATCGGTTTCTCGGGGTGTGATTTTTTCAGCCATCTTATACCTCTGTCTTGCAATACTGCCGGCTTTTCCAAAACCCTGCTCGAGTTTTGGAATTGGCATTTACATTGGCACTACTATATAAAACTAATCCTTTCCTATCAAGGACACTGCAACGGGGCTACCAAAAGACCCGTTTTCGGTCTATGCTTTCCTGCGTGACACTCCTTGTACGAAGAAGAACTTATTGGGCTGTATTTCTGGTGAGCGCTTTCATGCTCGCCCTGGTTATCGCTGCTTCCATTTTTCTCCTCATTCGCAAAGATGTGCCTGTTTTTCTGATTGAGCATGGCGCATACAAGGTTCATCCGTTTTTAGGCATCAGAATTCCCTCGTTCATACTTTCAATCTTTGATATAGCCGTATCGGTGCTGTTTTCATTTTCCATCAGCATTTTTATCCTGAAAGTCTTCAAAAAGACAGTTTCCGCAGAAATTTTCTTTTTCTGCCTGTGGGTTGGGACAGTCGCGTTTGAAGCTCTTCGGCTGGTCGGGCTTGCAGCCGCGATTCTTGACCTGTCTTATATTTTCATTTCATTTATTGCCAAATTATACATGGGAGCGAAATTTCTCGGGCTGGTGATGATTTTTATTTCCGGTCTTTATGCTGCTGGCATGCGGAGCGAAAAGCATTTCGCACTCGTCGCGGGCGGTATCGGGGTAAGCGTCTTTTTCGCATCCATCCTGCCAGTCAATACCGGTATTTTTGGCATGAACCTGCTATACCGGATTGGGTATTCGCGGATGTTCGAAGGCTTTTCATTCGCTGTTATCCTGATTACGGTCATGAACTACCTGATAGCTGCGCGGCTCAGAAGCGACCGGGCTTATTTCATGATAGCCCTTGGCATCGCGGGAATTACCGTCAGCTATTTTCTGCTCAGCCTCGATATGGCTCCGGCAGTCAGTCTCATATCGATCCTGACCATGGCATCGGGAAGCCTTCTGTATGTCATCAGACTCCATTCGTTCTATCTCTGGCAATGATGCTTGCTGCGGGCTGTTCAGAGCAGGATGACTGCCATGACGCCTGCGGTGAGCGGCAAAATTATATTATCCCAATCCTTGGTCGGGGCGGCTTCCACGGCTGTCGCCGCAAGCGCGATGCCAATGGAGGCGAACAGCTGACCGCAAACAAGATAACTAGAAAGAAAGCTTGTCAGGAAGCAAGTAAGGCTTCCTTCCAGCGATTTCCCGTCGGTGAGCGGGAGAGTAATTCTGCCAAACGCTTTGCCGACCAGGCTTGAGAATCCATCGCCGAAAGCAAGGATATAGATGGCAATGGAGGCTTGCATGGGAGGGAAAATCAATACTGAAACAAGAGCTCCCAATCCAAGCGTTACCGGTCCTGTAACAAAATTTCCGTTGTCACGCAATCGGGCCGCTTTGCTGGTAAGCCAGGAAACCAGCGGTATCCATATCCCCCGCAGCCGCAGAGCCTCAAAAATACTATAGGCCAGGGTCCCGGCAGCAAGAAGTGCGATAGTAAAAGTTCTGGAAAAGGCCAGCAATGAAGGTGTCAGAGCGATGAGCAGATGAATGGATTTTCTTGTTACTTCGATTGAGATTTCTTCAGGAGTTGCTCTGGAGCGAATACTTGATGTTTTTATCGAAGGCTCGAGTTTTTCATCATGGTGACGCCTATGGTCAGCTTCCTCAGATTCCTTGGGTTTTTCCCGCAATAACAGGGTTCCAGTTTCCTGCCTCATGAATACCTCTGTAACTTCTTGACATGTCAGCGTACATTTGGTAGGCTCCACTACAGTCCAAGAACGCTGTTCGGGCGATTAACTCAGCGGGAGAGTGCTACCTTCACACGGTAGAAGTCATTGGTTCAAATCCAATATCGCCCAGACAGCGTTTTTTAATCTACCCAATTCATAGCAGTGAGCCATTAAGACCGAGGGGAAACCAGACGGCATCCCCTTGGACTCCTTTTGCTCTATTATAACCCTATTTATCCGAAAATTCCAGCTGTTTCACTTTTTTCGCTATTTGAGCATCCTCAATTCTTCCAAGAAGCCACAACAAGACCGATGACGCGAATGCGATAATTCCAAGAAGCGGCCAGACCGCAGCGAGCGAGCGCTTTTCGATGAGCGAGCCAATAACAGGCGGGCTGATAGTCCAGCCAATCCCTCCGATTAACGGCAGAATTGCCTGAAACCTTCCGCGATGCGAAATCGGTGTATGATTAGCAACATAGGTGCCTTCATTGGTTGCATTCACGATTTCTCCAAGCGTCCAGATAAAGGTGGAAACATATAAAAGCCAGATGTTTCCGGCAACGCCGATCATGGCAAAGCCTGCTGCAAAGAGTATTCCTGAAAGCGCCACGGCGTTGATCGGTTTCCATTTTTTTGTCAGCGCCATAATTGGCGTAGAGAGGAAAATGACTTGTGTTGCGTTGAGCGTCATAAGGGAGCCGAAAATCGCCGCGCCGGAAAGCCCGAAAGTCGCCTTGGTCTGCAAAGGCAGGGCAAAACGGTGCTGAGCATACACAAAGCCAAACCAGGTTGTGATCATGGTGAAAAGAATAAGAAACGGCCTGGACAGCAGTGCGGACAAAATATTGCCTTCATGGGCTTCTTCAGTGCTCCCTGAACCAATCGTCGCGTCAATCTGCTCCTGCGTCGGTTTTGTTTCAGGTACGGTAAGCGCTACAATGGCAGTAGCGGCAAAAATGGCGATCGCATTGCCCCAGAAGAGCCATGATGAAGCGTTTTCGAACAGAAAACCCGCGATGAGCGATCCAATGGCGAATCCGACGTTGTGTCCGAGATAGGTCATTGAAAATGCTGCCCTCCGGTTGTCAGGCTTTGTCAGATCTGTCATCATCGCACTTCTCGCGGGATCTGTGATGCCATCAAACAGCACGCTTGCGAGAATCAGCCAGGGAACATATCGTGAAAAAACCTGAAATCCGCAGGGGATAT
>CAZZJJ010000139.1:0-4896 GCA_964654405.1 uncultured Treponemataceae bacterium | reverse complement strand
TCAGATATCTTCGATATTTCGTGCTTGCCTGGGTCAGCTATATGACCATCATAACAGGCAAGCTCATCTTCCAGGATTATGACCCATACTATACGCTCTTCAATTTCTGGACAGGAGAGGTTGCGATCACCGGCTATATCGCCCTGGCGCTTGTCATCATCCTGTCCCTTTTTGTTGAACGCCCATTCTGCAAATACGCCTGCCCCTATGGTGCCTTCCTGGGAATATTCAACCTTTTCAGAATATTCGGAATACGGCGAAACGCTCCAACCTGCATTTCCTGCAAGATCTGCGACAAAGCCTGCCCGATGAACATCGAAGTCTCCACTTCAAAAGTCGTACGGGATCACCAATGTATCTCCTGTCTTGAGTGCACCAGCGAAACAGCCTGTCCGGTTCCCGCGACTGTGCAGATGCTCGCCCTGCCCGGAACAGTCCAGGACAGCTTTAAAAAGAAATCTGAAACAAGCGAGGCTGCAAAATGAGCAAAAAACCACTTTCTCTGACTATCGTTCCAATGGCAGTAATCATTGTCAGTGTCTTTGTCATCGGCATAGCGGGAGCGAACCTTCTCGGGGTCTGGAAGACCACGAATACCAAGGAACCCGTCAAGATCAAGACCGGTGAGTTTGCAGGTCTCCCCAATCCAGCCGATATCCGCGGTTCCTATTCCTGGGCCGATATCGGCAAGGCTTTCAATATCGATGTCCAGCATCTTTTAGCAGCTTTTATGGCAACCGATCCCGCGGTGAAGGTTAACACGCTGGAAGCTATCTATCCAAAAGAAATCCTGCCAGCCGGCATGGAAATCGGCACCAGCTCAGTCCGTCTCTTTGTCAGCCTTTATACAGGCATCCCCTTGGCTGCCGAGGAAGGAACCATCCTCCCGCTATCAGCGATAGCCGTGCTCAAAGAGTTCGGGAAAGCCGACCCTGGCCTCATTGCGGCAGCTGCAGCAAAAGCGTATGACCCTTCCGCGAAACAGCCAGCTCCATCTCCTGTCCCGCAGCCTGAAAAGCCCGTGAAACCCACGGAAACAGCATCTGCGGTACCAGCCGCCTCATCGACGACAGTCACCACCATCAAGACTGCGCCAGCTTCGGAGATCGCAGCGCAGACAACAACTGCAAAGACAACGAGTACGACCGCTGCGGGAACCGCTGAAACTCATGAAGTAAAAACCGGAACCGTAACCGGAAAAACTACCTTCAAAGATCTGAAGGACTGGGGACTGACGGAAGAAAAAATCAAATCAGCGACCGGCGGGAAAATCGGTTCTGACAGCACGGTTATAAAAGATTGGGCTGAACCCAATGGGCTGACGTTCTCGGAATTAAGAACCAAACTGCAAGCTCTGCTTGACGGAAAATGAGACCAGCTTCGTTTGTCACGAAATAAAAAAAGGCTCCGGGCTTGCATCCTGGAGCCTTTTTTGCACAGTCTTGGAAACACCGGTCAGGGTGCCCCATTCAAGACCGAATTTATGAATGTCACCAGCACATTCAAAGCACGCTCGTTAGCCCCGCCTTCAGGGATTATAATATCGGCATAGGACTTTGTCGGTTCAATAAACTCGTAATGCCCGGGCCGAACCACATTCAGATACTGCTCCACCACGGAATCGACTGTTCTGCCGCGCTCTTTGATGTCGCGGTTCAAACGGCGGATAAAGCGAATGTCATCCGGTGTGTCGACATAAATTTTAAGATCGATGAGATCGCGGACTGACTTGTTGGTGAAAACCATAATGCCTTCAAAAATAACCAGCTTCCGCGGCGTTACCTGAATCGTCTGTTCAGTCCTTCGATGATGCACAAAGTCGTACACCGGCATCGCGATCGGACTGCCGCTTCTGAGCTGGGTCAGGTGTTCGATCAGCAAATCATTGTCAAAAGCGTCTGGATGGTCAAAATTGAACGCGGTGATATTCGAATTCGATATGAATTCTGCTGATTTATAATAGTTGTCCTGGGGTAGAAAAACAAAATCCGAGACGACTTCGGAAATTTTCCGGACTATGGTTGTCTTGCCGCTCCCTGAGCCGCCGCAGATTCCGATGACTTTGACTGGGTTCATGAAATCAGCCTACCAGAGATTCGCTAAAGCGTAAATACGGGAAAACAGGGCGATTTTTCAGCAAACTTTAAAAAATCTCGGTTATGCGATTCAGCCAAGGTCCGCGCTGTTTCCATAGAAATTCATGAAGGCAACTTCGCTGATATTCTTGCGGCTCCGCTCTGAGACTTCAGTTTTCTGCTGTCCCTCATTCAGCAGCGCCATGTCGCCGGGAGCTCCGACCGCTATCACGCAGACCGGAACAAGTTCAGGAGGAAGGTGAACTGCGGCTCTGACTTTGGCAGGCGCAAATCCAGCCATGGGGTGAGCGTACAAGCCTTCATGGACCGCTTGCAGCTGGAGCGCCATCGCCGCCTGTCCCAGATCGAAGTACGCGTAATCACGCCCATCGTCCAATCTGCAATCCAGATGGTTGCCGGTTGCGAACAGGAAAAGCACTGGCGCCGCAAGCGCCCACGCATTGCCTGGAGTCAGCGCGGCTGCCACAGCTTCATATTCAGGACTTGCCGTTGCCTTCTCGAGTACAATCAGGCGCCATGGCTGATTGTTGAAACAGGAAGGCGCGAATGTCGCGGCTTTGACAAGCCGTGTCAGACATTCCCGGGAGAGCGGCTGACTCGACAGAGCCCGCCGCGCCCGCCGTTTTTCGATTTCATTCAGCAATTCCATGTCTATTCGCTCCTTGCATTAAATATTTTTCCACTTCATCGACAATAAAATCAGGAGTCGAAGCCCCTGCGGTCAAGCCGACAACTTCCTTGTCAAACACCTCGTCGGGCAATTCCTCAGGCTTTTCGATATGCCAGGCGGGTTTTCCTGATTCGAGCGCTGCCATGAAAAGCCGTTTCGTATTCGCGGAATTTTTCCCGCCTGCGATAACAAGCGCGTCAACCGAGTCGGCGAGCAGGCGCAAGGCTTCCTGCCTGTCCCTGGTAGCTGGGCAGATTGTTTGAATAACCAGCAAGCCGGGAAATTTTTCTTTCAGCGCGTTTTCTATTGCTTTGTATTCGGATTCCTTTATCGTGGTTTGTGCTATCAGGGCTGCCTTGCCGGCTTCGATCGAATTGGCGATGCGTCTTGCGCTTTCAGGGTTTTCCGCGACCATGGCTCCCGGCGCATGCCCGAGGATGCCTGCCACTTCTCCATGCGAGGCGTCACCGGCGATGATAACCACATACCCATCATGCAAAAGCTGGACCGCTTTTTTCTGGCTGGCGAGCACTCTCGGGCAGGTCGCGTCGATTATAGCCGCCGAAAGCGCTTTAAGCCGGTTAAAAGTTGAAAGCGGAGCTCCATGTGCCCTGATGACAACAATCGAATTTTTTACTTGATCATCGAGGAGTCCGAGTTCAAACTGCTCAGGGTCGAGTACCTGAACACCATACTTTCTGAGAGACTCGATTGCCTGCGGATTGTGAATGAGCGGTCCGTAGGTAAAAACCTGTTTCCCGGAAGCTGCACCTGCCGCTCCAGCTTCCCTCGCGAGCGCCTCCGCTCTTCTGACGCCCATGCACATACCCAGCACTTCGGCTCTGTGAATAATCATGGTTCTACTGTAGTATCGAATTACAATTCTGTCACCTGGAGCTGTAGAGACCTCGTTCCGCATTCATATTTTATGAATAATGATACATAAGCAATAAATAAATATGCAGAAACAAATTACTTCCTATCGCTTGCGCTTTCCCGCTTGCCTGAACGGTAAAAAATGATATACTAACAGGTCTTGAAACCGACCCGCCGGAAAGATTTTCGCGGTTCGGATGCTTCAATAAGGAGATGAAATGACTGGCAGAAAAACCATAGTTGTTGCGTTGGGCGGCAACGCAATCATCGAAGAAGGAACAGAAGGTACCATTGAACAGCAGTTCGCCAACACCAGAAAAAGCCTGGACGCCATTGTCGGAATGATCCAGGAAGGCCATAAGGTAGTACTGACGCATGGCAACGGCCCGCAGGCAGGTGTCCACCTGATCCGCAACGAAGCGGCCAGTTCCCAGGTTCCTCCATCCCCCCTCAATGTCATTGTTGCGGATACCCAGGGATCCATGGGCTACATGATTGCTCAGTGCCTCTCGAATGCACTTCTCAAAGCTGGCGTCAAAAAGGATGTCGTGACCGTCATAACGCAGGTCGAAGTAGATCCTGCCGACCCTTCAATGCAGAATCCGACCAAATATGTCGGTCCTTTCTATAAGGCAGAGCAGGTCGAAAAAATGCGCGAACGCGGCTGGGTTATCAAAGAAGACCCGGGTCGCGGTTTCAGGCGGGTTGTCCCCAGCCCGATTCCCCTCGATGTCATTGAAAAGGAAACCATCAAGGATCTTATCGATGATGGAAAGATTGTTATCGCCGTTGGCGGCGGCGGTGTGCCGGTCAAGCGTGAAGCTGACGGAACTCTTTCAGGCGTCGACGCTGTCATCGACAAAGACAGAGCCTCAGCTTTGCTGGCCAACCTCATCGGAGCTGATGAACTCGTCATTCTCACCGGGGTTGACCGAGTAGCCATCAATTTCAAAAAGCCGGATCAGAAATTCTTTGACCGGATGACAGTTGCCGAATGCGAGCAGTATCTCAAAGAAGGGCAGTTCCCGAAAGGCTCCATGGGACCGAAAATCGAAGCCGCCTGCGATTTCATCAAACGTGGCGGCGACAAGGTCGTTATCACCACCATGGAAAACGCGACGCTCGCCGTTGACGGCAGGGCAGGCACGGTCATTACCGCGTAAGCTGGCAGACGCGGAAATCCTCGGCTGCATGAATAATTGTTCAGCTTGACGAGGCTTGTATATCCATGCTAGTTTTTTTCGAATCTCTTCC
>CAZZJJ010000138.1:0-4964 GCA_964654405.1 uncultured Treponemataceae bacterium | reverse complement strand
TCATTTTCAGAACCTGCGAGTTCGAGCAGATGGAAATGCAGTTCTTTGTCAAACCTGGTTCCGATGTCGAATGGTTCAACTACTGGCGCGATCAGCGCTGGAATTATTACAAAAAGCTCGGTGTCAATATGGAAAAGCTTCGATGGCACCAGCATGGCCCTGGCGAACTCGCGCATTATGCTAAAGATGCCTATGACATTGAGTATGAATTCCCGATGGGCTTCAAGGAACTGGAAGGCGTCCACAATCGCTCGGACTATGACCTCTCCCGTCACCAGCAGTATTCCGGCAAGGATCTGCAGTACATTGATCAAGATAACAATAACGAACGCTATGTTCCTTATATTATCGAGACAAGTGCTGGCCTGACGCGACAGCTGCTGATGCTTCTCTGCGATGCTTATGAAGAGCAGAAAGTCGCCGACAAGGGTAATGACGACGACTACAGAACTGTCATGCATTTCCATCCAATTGTCGCACCGGTGACCGTTGCGGTTCTGCCGCTCATGAAAAAAGATGGTCTCGCCGAGCTCGCTCAGGAGATCCGCGGTGATCTCAAGGAAGATTACGCAACAGACTATGACCAGGCTGGAGCGATTGGCAGACGATACCGCCGGCAGGATGAAATCGGAACCCCGTTCTGCGTTACCATCGATTATCAGACAAAAGAAGACGGCACCGTCACCGTCAGAGATCGCGATAGCATGGAGCAGGTGCGGGTTCCTCGTCCAAACCTTTCGGACTTTATCAAAACAAAGATAAAAGAATATAAACGGCAGGCTTGATCAATGGATTCCGTTAATGTTTTTGCCCATGCCGCCCGATTGTGCAGCGCCGGGGTGAATTTTGCCATAACCAGCATTGTGCAAGCCCGCGGCTCAACTCCCCGGGCCTCTGCCCGAATGCTGATTGAGGAAAATGGAACCTGTATTGGGACAATCGGCGGCGGCTTGCTCGAGTCAATGGTCGTCAAAGATGCGCTTGAGTGTATAAAGCACGGCACTTCAGCGGTAAAAACATATGTTCTAACATCCTGTTCGTCGACAAATGAGAGCCCGATACAAGAAGCTGGCCCATATTCTGACACAGCGCGCCTGGATATGAATTGCGGCGGGACGGTAGATATCGCTATTGATGTTGTCGCCGGACGAAGACAGCTGGTGATTATCGGGGCAGGGCATGTGGGGCTTGCTTTGGCGAATCTTGCTGATATGACTGGCTTTTCGGTTGTCGTTGTCGATGAACGCCCTGCGCTTGCCAGCAAGGAACGGTTTCCCATGGCTGCCGCGATTTACAGCAATGCCGATCTCGTGAAAGCCATTCATCAGGTGCCTGAACAGGAAGGACAGATCGTGGTTATCGCAACGCACTCAGAAGATGAGCGGGCACTGCGAACCATGGTCAGCAGAAAATGGGCATATCTTGGCATGCTGGGTTCACGGCGGAAAGTCAAGCTGCTGCTTGAAAAACTGGCGGGGGAGGGGGTGCCGGCTGAGATACTTGCAAAAGTTCATGCACCCATCGGCCTTGATATCGGCTCTGAAACTCCTGAAGAGATTGCCGTCTCAATAATAGCTGAGATTATGAAAACAGCCAGCAGAACCAGTGGTTTAAGTCTTTCAGAGAAGGAAACTGTATAAAAAGCAGATCAAGCCAACAACAAACGTGTTCTGAAAATCTGGCGGGTACATGAAAATTCGTACCCGCCTATGAATTATAGAACAGCGTCCTTGCAGGCTTTTGATACTGAAAATTTCAGGACATTCCGCGCTGGAATCTTGATGCTCTCACCGGTAGCGGGATTGCGTCCCATGCGAGCCTTGCGCTTGGAGACTTTAAGAATGCCAAATCCCGGCAGTGTAAATTTCTTGTTTTTCTTCACTTCTTTGTATGCAATCTGAGCCAGAACTTCGAGTGCCGCCTTTGCGTCTTTTTTTGTTAGTCCGGTTTTTTCAGCAAGCGCGGAAACCAGTTCGTTCTTTGTCATTGCAGTTGCTTTGTCTGCCATCTGATTCTCCTTTTTGATTCGAATTTTTCCAGCAAAATCATATCCGCAATAAATCTATTGATATTCTACCATAGGGAATTGAAAAGCGAAACAATATTTTGCAGTTTTATTAAAATCGCGCGCAAGGATATTGAGAATTGCCCTCATTGCCCTATATACTGCTTCAATAACAAGGAGCTATGATGAACAAGGCGCTTGAAACGCTGAAAGCACGAGGATTTATTCAGCAGTGTACGGACATTGAAGGTTTATCCAAGGTCATGGATGAGGGGCCTGTGACTTTCTATGTAGGTTGCGATCCGACAGGGCCTTCTTTGCATATCGGGCATATGGTTCCATTTTTCGCTTTACGGCATCTTCGGGACGCTGGCCACATTGGGATTGCGCTGCTCGGGGGAGGAACTGCCAGAATTGGCGACCCTTCCGGCAAAAGTGAAATGCGAAAAATGATATCCTATGAAGATATTGACCGAAATGCGGACCTTTTTAAAACTCAGCTCGATCGCTTTATCGGCTTTGACGGCAAACATTCATTTACAGCAAATAATAAGGATTGGCTCGCCAATCTCAACTATATCGAATTTCTCAGGGACATCGGGAAGCATTTTTCTGTCAACAGGATGCTGTCATTTGAAGCATACAAAATTCGCTTGGAAACAGGACTTTCCTTTATCGAATTCAATTATCAGCTTCTGCAAAGTTATGATTTTCTGCAATTGTATAAGCGCCATGGGTGCAGGCTTCAGATCGGCGGTGATGATCAGTGGGGCAATATTGTAGCCGGCATTGAGTTGATACGAAGAGTGGAACAAGCTGAATGTTTTGGCCTTACCTTCCCGCTGGTTATGACGAGTGACGGCAAAAAGATGGGGAAAACAGAAAAAGGTGCGCTTTTTCTCGATCCGGCCATGACCAGTCCTTATGACTTTTTCCAGTACTGGCGGAATATTCAGGATGCTGATGTCGAGCGTTTCCTGCTGATGTTCACATTCCTGCCTGTTGATGAATGCAAAAAACTTGCTGCCGGCAAGGATGCGGAAATCAACAAGGCAAAAGAGCGCCTTGCATGGGAAGTGACAGCACTGATTCACGGGAAAGATGAAGCGGATAAAGCTTTAAGTGCAGCGAGAGCTGCATTCGGCGGCGGCGGCAACGCTGATGAGCTTCCCAGCGTGACCCTGCCCGCAAAGCGTCTGGAAACGGGTATCGGTGTTCTGGATCTTTTTGTCGAATCAGGACTTGCGTGCTCAAAAAGCGACGCTCGGCGACTGGTTCAGCAAGGCGGTGCTTCTGTCAACGGAGTAAAAATCTCCAATGAGACCGCAACGATCAGCACAGAGGATCTCGACGAAGGAATTCTCTTCCTGCGAGCAGGCAAAAAGCGAGTCTGCAGAGTCATTGTTCAGTAATAAAAAAGGCGGGCAATGAACCCGCCTTTTTTTATGTTCGCAGTTATTCTTCCAAGCCAGCCAGTTTCTTTAGCTCGTTTCTCCGCTTCCGATATTGAATAATCGGGTAGTCACCTTGAAAAAGGTCCTCGCCACTGGCAAGCGCTGATGCTTTGGGCCTTTGCGTTATAACAACGCGGCGATCCTGATGGGCAACGAAAAGATTGAACGGCATTGCCGATTTTGCGATTAAAGTACCAATTCCCGGAACGCGAGCGAATGCCTGATAGAAACGCAGGTAGAGCAAGGTGTTTTCTTCATCGACAGGAACAAAGGCGGCGACAACACGCACTTTATCGTCAATTCTGTTTTCCCAGAGGTTCGGGAAGAGAAATTCGATTTTGTAACGAGAGGGTGATGGAATAGGAACTTCAGAATTCTTTTTGGGGGTCTGTCCCCGATCGACCTCATTATACACATACATGAAGAACTTGTTTTTATGCACCCATTCGATGCCAGGTCCATTTACAAGCGTTCGATTGCCTCGTCCAATGGTGTTGTAGTGGACAAAGAGAAGGTGGACACAATCGAGCTGATTTTCTATAACCCTTGAATAATGGGCATTCCAATGATCAATGCTGTTCGCGTACTTCGCTTCCTCAGGGATATCATCAAAAAACTCCGGCTTTTCGGGGGATGGCGCTGAATCACCCCACCAAATCCAGATAAAACAATGATCTTCAAAAGTGTGGTAGGAACGCACTTTAAAGTTGGGCGGCACCGGTGTGTTTTTGCCATTCGCAGGAATAATGGTACATTTCCCGGCTGGATCATATTCAAGACCGTGGAAAGGACATTGTATGGTGTCATGTTCGCACAGTTTTCCGATTGAGAGCGCAACGCCGCGATGTGCGCATTTATCAGCAAGGCAAACCGGTTTTCCTTTGCGGGTCCTGTAGAAAACCAGCTTTTCGCCAAGTCGAGTGACGCCCAGCGGTTTGTCTTTCAACTGCCAGGAGCCCAGCACCACATACCCACTGATTTGGGATCATAGAGCCTCCTTTTTTATTTATATTGATTTTACAGCAAATCCAGAGCGACATCGAACATACCGTTAAGCGCTGTCTGCCGTTCAATCGGTGTCATTTCCTTTCTGCTGATATTGGAGTCTGAGCAGGTCAGCAGAGTCAGCGCTCTTTTTTTAAGGTATGCTGCGTTGCAGTAAAGCGCATAGCATTCCATGTCGGTTGCGGCACAACCCATGTCAGCCCACTTTTTCCAGCCCTCTTCAGGCGGAAGGGCGCTGTAAAGAGAAAAAACGTCTGAGGAAAAAATGCCGCCAGTCCAGAATTTTATTCCGCGCTTCCGGGCTGATGTGACAGCCTTTTCAAGCAAACCATAGTCGGCGCAGGGGGAAAAACTGCCGTGAAGGTTATATTGGTGAGCATAGTTGGAATCGGTCGAGGCTGTCATTGCGATTACGAGGTCGCCTACATCAATCGCATCCGTCATGCCGCCGCAGGTGCCGATTCGAACTATCTGTTCAACTCCATAAAAGGCAAAAAGCT
>CAZZJJ010000137.1:2812-4996 GCA_964654405.1 uncultured Treponemataceae bacterium | reverse complement strand
CCCTTCTGGGCGTATCAGCGGTTCACACGCATCTTGTCGACGCAAAAAAACGTCATCTCGCGGGCTTGATCATTGAGACGGGAGAAGCACGGGAAATTCACGATATTGCGGTTCTGCTCGCGTATGGAGCGAGCGGCGTCAATCCCTGGATGGTTTTCGATTTACTGCCAACTTTTTCTTCGCTTCCCGAGTTTTCCGCAGTTTCCGCCGAAACCATGGCTGATAACTATATCGAAGCAGTCAACAAGGGCATTCTTAAAATCATGTCCAAACTGGGAATTTCCACCGTTTCATCCTATCGAGGTTCGCGGTTGTTTGAAGCAACGGGGCTCTCGGCAAACTTGGTTCAGCGGTATTTCCGCGGGACAGAAAGCAGAATCGGCGGGATTGGGCTTTCCGAGATTGCGTTTGATCGTATTCAAGCCCATCGCGATGCTGTCGATTTGTCAGGTCGTATGCCCTGCACGGAGATTCTTACCCGCAGTCCTGCCGGGCGTGATGTCCCATGGCCTTTTTCCCTTGCGGCGCATCTGACGAAGGCAGTGAGAACCGAGGACGCTTCTGCCTGGCGTGCTTATGCGGATGGCATGGACAGCCCGGAGCGCCAGCCTTTCGCGCTTCGCGATCTGTTCAGTTTCAAGCCCGCCCAGCCGGTTCCCCGTGCATCGGTTGAACCTGCTGAGACAATCATCAGGCGTTTTTCGGTCGCCGCCATGTCGATTGGAGCGATCAGTCCGGAAGCGCATGAGGCACTCTCCCGGGGAGCCAATTCTGCCGGTTCGTGGAGCAATTCAGGCGAAGGCGGCGAAGATTTCAACCGAAACGATGCGGCATTGACCGCATCGCGGCAGATTGCTTCCGGGCGATTCGGCGTTACCGCGCGTTACGCCGCAACCTGCCGAGAGCTCCAGATTAAAATTGCCCAGGGAGCGAAACCCGGTGAAGGCGGCCAACTGCCAGGCACCAAAGTGACGGCGTATATTGCTGAACTCAGGCATGCAATTCCCGGGAAGACCCTGATAAGCCCGCCTCCGCATCACGACATCTACTCAATTGAAGACCTGTCTCAGCTGATTTACGACCTTCGCTGTGTCAATCCCAGTGCTCGAATCGCGGTCAAGCTTGGCGCGCAGGCGGGAATTGGCACGGTGGCAGCCGGCGTGGCAAAGGCTGGAGCCGACTGCGTTGTGGTATCATCAGGTGATGGAGGGACCGGGGCTGCCCCGCTTTCATCCCTTGATCATGCGGGAAATTATTGGGAAACAGCGCTTCCGGAAATTCGGCAGGTTCTTGCAATGAACGGTTTCGACCTCAGTGTTGTCGTGCAAGTAGACGGCAGGCTCAGAACCGCGCGCGACATCGTTATCGCGGCAATCCTCGGGGCTCGCGAATTCGCCTTTGGAACCGCGGCACTCATCGCCATGGGCTGTATTGCCTGCGGCAAATGCAACCTGGGCAAATGTCCCGTTGGCATTGCAACGCAAGATCCAGCCTTACGTGCCCGCTTCAAAGGCTCTCCTGAACATCTTGTCCGATTTTTTAGGTTCATTGCTGAGGATGTCCGGAGTCTGCTGGCTGAACTTGGGGTCCATACCCTCGATGAGCTTGCCGGCAGATACGAACTCCTGGATTTCCATGGCCGTGCCGGAACTCCTTACGCACGGCTGACCGATTTCAGCACGATTATCAGTTCTCTCGAAATCGCCCGGCGGTATCCTCTTGCAGACGAAGCTGAAATGGAGGGCTTTGGGCCCCCCGCTTTGCCGCTTCCCGAAGCGGGACTGCGGAATTTCAAGCCGGAAAAGAGAAAAGAAGCTCCTGTTTCCGACGTTGAATCGAGTTTTTTAAGCCGCGCCATTGAAGCTTGTAAGCATGGGCAGCCTTTTATAGCACAGGTGTCAATCAGGAATTCGGATCGATCGGTAGGCGCGGCCTTGAGCGGAGAATTGGCGCGGCAGGGGCTTGGTTTGTCACCCGATTCGATTAAGGTCGATTTTTATGGCTCCGCAGGACAGAGCTTTGGCGCTTTTCTTGCCTCAGGGATTACCTTTATGCTTGAAGGCGAAGCGAATGACTACCTTGGAAAGAGCCTGTCAGGCGGGACAATCATAGTCCGCCCGGAGCGAAATGCGAAATTCGAACCTGAAGAACAGATTATCGCTGGGAATGTCTGCTTGTATGGCG
>CAZZJJ010000137.1:0-2712 GCA_964654405.1 uncultured Treponemataceae bacterium | reverse complement strand
GCGAAATTCGAACCTGAAGAACAGATTATCGCTGGGAATGTCTGCTTGTATGGCGCGACTGCAGGATCTGTATTTATCAATGGAAGGGCGGGAGAGCGCTTCTGTGTCCGCAATTCCGGCGCGCTCGCCGTTGTGGAAGGAACCGGCAATCATGCCTGTGAATACATGACGGATGGTGTTGTTGTGGTTCTCGGAAAAACCGGGGTCAACTTCGGAGCGGGGATGACGGGCGGCATTGCCTATGTGTATGACGAAGACCAGCTGTTTGACACCCGATGCAATCTTTCTGATGTCGATTTGAGCATCATCGGCAACCGGGACGATCAGGACCGGTTGCATACGATACTTGAAAGCCATCACGCACTGAGCGGCAGTCCGAAGGCAGCGCGGCTGCTGGCTTCTTGGGAGCGGGTTGTGCCGTTATTCCTTAAAGTGACACCAGCTGCACCTGTATAATTGCGGAGCATCTGTAAAGGATTTTTCATACAAGAAATTTTTTTGCGCACTGTCAGATGGTTCCGAATTGAGCCCAAACAATGGTACAATGCGAGCATGTGGAACTATTTCAGTCCGGAAGATTTGCAATGGTACTCATGGGAACTGGACGGCGCCCGTGCCTGGCTCAGGAAAAACGGCGAAGAATGGCGGCTGGCGCTGGAGGGGATTGATTTCAGAGCCATCCAACCAGGAGCTAAAGGACCGATACCAGCGGTGCCCTCACTCGAGCTTCCCATCTTTTTTAGTGTCGGTAAAGGCACAAAGATTGCGCTGAGGCCGCAGTTGGCGCACCGGCCCTATGTCATCGCTGTCCGCAACGATGTCAGGCTTCTGCCCGGCGCGGAGGCTCAATTCGATATCGCGCTTCCGCCCCTTCTTCGATTCGAGCTGGAAGGCGGCAAGGTGCTGCTCGAAGCTGAACCGTTTACCGTTCCCAATACATGGTTCGGCGACAAGACCTCCGGCAATCTGTGCCATTCGCTCCCCATGTCGCTCGATCCGCGCTGTGCAGGTGAAAAGCAAGCACCCGCAGACAGCGCCGCTCCGGGCACTCACAACGCTGAGCGATATCTCGCGTGCCGCTCCCTTGTGCAATGCCGGCTGGTTATTCGAAATCAGTCCAAGGAGTCCATCGATCTGGATCGCCTGGCCATTTTTACCGATCTCATCAATATTTACCAAAAAGGTGAATTTATGGTTACCGACAGCGTCGTCATTGTGGCGAATCAGGATGGCGAACTGCAGACCCGCATCGAAAAAGAGAAAAGCCGGGGTCTTACCGTGCTTCAGGCGGCGCGCTCTTCCGGAATCAGCGAAATTCTGGTTCGGCGCGGCGTCAGTTTCTTAAAACGAATAGCCGGACTTGAGCCGGTCTGAGTCCACAGCCAGGTCGAGTCTGATTTTCGATTTCTGACGGAGAACATACTATGAATGGAATCCAGTTACCTGATAGTTTACAGACATTTTTTCAAAGCATCGGCACAACGGAATTCTGGTGGAAAGCCATCAGCACAATCCTGACTGTTGCGGTTATTCTTGGTGTTTTTCGATTCCTCCAGATGGCGGTTGTTAGAACCGCTTCAAAAAAATTTCCTGAAGCGAAGGTTTTCCTCGCCCGAAAAATTGTAAAATATGCGGGCTATAGTATCGCAGCAGCCATCCTGCTCAAAGCAGTGGGAATCAATATCACTGCCTTGCTTGGCGCCGCGGGAATCGCAGGAATTGCCATCGGTTTTGCGGCGCAGACTTCTGTGTCGAATCTCATCAGCGGCATTTTTCTCATTTCAGAAAAACCCTTTGAAATGGGTGATGTCATTCAAACAGGCGACATTACCGGCACTGTGCTTTCCATCGATCTTTTGTCTATAAAAATCCAGACATTTGACAATCGATTCGTCAGAATTCCAAACGAAACCATCATCAAAACAAATGTCATCAACCTCACAAAATTCCCTATTCGACGCATGGACATCAGGTTTCAGGTGTCGTATAACGCAGACATCGAAAAGGTCATTGACACCTGTGCAAAAATCGCACAACGCAACCGTTATGCGCTCGACAACCCAGAACCGCTTATCCTCGTCGACTCGTTCGACAATTCAGGAATCAACATTTTATTCGGCATCTGGTTTGAGCGCAGCCAGCTGGTCAGCCTGAAAAATTCCATCATCATCGATATCCAGCGCCGCTTTGCTGAAGAACAGATTGAAATCCCCTATCCTAAGATGGATGTGTATATCAAGGAAAATGGCGGGATGGAAAACGGCTGAGATTGCCTGCTGAATCGGACTGGCGAGTGATTGAAAAAATAAGCTAATTTTGCGCACACAATGGTTTTGTTTTAAATAAAAAAGCTGTCTGCCCTCAATGAGAGCAGACAGCCAGTTCTCAGCTAAAAAGCAGTATCCTCACTCTATGACTGAGAATCCGCCCTCAGAACGGCCCGAAACCAATAGCCACCGCGAAAGCTAAAAATACTGCCGTGATCACCAAAATTGCCACCTGAAGTTTCCAGGTCCAAGCCATCCAGCGCGGATAGCTGACACAGGTAAACGACAGGGCTATGAGCAGGAGGGCGTTGGTCGGGAAAATCATGTTGGAGAAGCCGTCGCCAAAGTCGAATGCCAGAACGGCTGTCTGCCGGGTAATGCCCACGAGATCCGCAAGCGGCGTCAGGAGCGGCATCATGAGAAAAGCCTTGGCGCTCGCGGAACC
>CAZZJJ010000136.1:0-5001 GCA_964654405.1 uncultured Treponemataceae bacterium | reverse complement strand
CGATTTGAGCCGTTTTGGCATCAGCGTGACAGCTTCGCCACGTCATTCCGATGCGCTTCTAATTACCGGCCCCGTGAGCAAAAACATGGAGCTGGCACTGAAAAAAACCTGGGAAGCGATGCCTGAGCCAAAGCTGGCGGTCGCCGTCGGAGCATGCGCCATATCGGGCGGAATTTTCCGAGGAATGCCGGAGGTCTGTGATGGTGCTGAAGGTATTCTCCCCATTGATTTATACATCCCGGGCTGTCCGCCGCATCCTATGACTATCCTGAATGGCTTACTGGCATTGCTGGATCGGCTGCCGCGAAAGTGATCAAGCTGTTGGCGTGCAGCTGACATCCTGTTTTCTCCCATGCTACAATGAGCCATGGTGAAAAATTGATATTCCGGCATATAGAAACCCCCAGCATACGCAGCATGCTCTTTGAAAGAATGCTTTGGGCCTCGGGATTAAAATCTTCTCAGGAAGAGACGCAGGACTTCAAGCGGCGTGATTACTCCAAAAGCATTTCCAGCCCCAATCCTCCCGAATATCTCAAATTGCGCATCAATATCCGCAGGGAAACCGTGGAAGGCTTTCCGGTCTTCTATTTGTCGTCGCGTGTCAGGGCTACGGACATACAGCCTAAAACCATACTCTATCTGCACGGCGGCTCCTACCTATTTACCTTTACGCGCCAGCACTGGGGATTTTTAACTCGCCTCGTCGAAGCTACCGGCTGTACCATCATTGCGCCTGACTATCCCCTCGCTCCGAAACATTTCTACGCGCACGCGTATCTTCTGCTGACAGCGCTGTATGAATTTATAATCGCCGATATCGATCCGGGAAATCTGCTTTTCATGGGAGACTCGGCAGGCGGCGGTCTGGCGCTGGGTTTTTCCATGTTCCTTCGTGATGAAGGCTTCCCGCTTCCGGAAAAACTCATCATGCTCTCGCCCTGGCTGGACATCACCCTGACCAACCCCGCTATCCAGGAAGTTGACAATCAGGATCCGTTTCTCAATGTATCGGCGCTGAAAAAGGCGGGGCTTGCCTGGGCGCACGGCGCAAATCCACGAAAATGCCTGATCAGTCCTATCTATGGCAGGTTTGATGGCTTGCCAGAACTGTATCTTTTCATCGGCACAAAAGATATCATGATAGCTGACTGCAGGCGGCTTCTCGGCTACTGCCTGGCTTCGAATGTTCACCTCAATTATTTCGAATATGAAAACATGCTCCATGTCTGGATGCTGTTGACCTTCAAGGAAGCAAAAGAAGCCATGGAGCAGATTGCCGAAATCGTGGAAAGCGCGGGAAAACCGCCTGTTTTGCCCGATTAACACACTTTTAACAATTCCTTTGTAAAAGCTTCATATTAACCGGATATCTTCTGCTTACCTGTTGCAGGAGGCAGGCACAATGAACAAGACTACAAGAGTTTCAGTTCTTTTATCGATGCTGGTCATCTTTACGCTGGGTATGGGGTTACCCGTCTTTGCCCAGAAGTCAGGCTCGAATATCACGCTGCTGGGATCAGGCGCTACCTTCCCGGCGCCGTTCTATTCAAAGATTTTCGATGTCTATGCTTCGACGAAAGGCGTCAAGGTAAATTATCAGGCTATCGGGTCATCTGGCGGCTTGAAGAACATCATGGACAAAGTCGTCGATTTCGGCGGATCCGATTCTTTTGTTAAGGATGCGGACTATGCCAAGTATTCGGCCCCGATTGTCCACATCCCGACCGTTATCGGCGCGGTTGTTCTGACCTACAACCTCCCCGGTGTAACCAGCCTCAGAATGACCGGCGAAGTGATTGCCGATATCTATCTTGGCAAGATTAGCCGCTGGGATGATGCCAGAATTGCCGAGCTCAATCCCGGTGCAAAACTTCCCAAAATGGCTATCATGCCGGTTTATCGCTCCGACGGCTCAGGAACCACCTTCAACTTTACCGCATATCTCGCGGCTATAAGCAAGGAATGGAAAGAGAAAGTCGGCAATGCCAATAGCGTCAGCTGGCAGGCTGGTCAAGGCGCGGCTCAGAATGCAGGCGTAGCGGCTGTTGTCCAGCAGACACCAGGAAGCGTTGGATATGTCGAACTCGCCTACGCCAACCAGAACAAAATGCCGGTCGTAAGCATCAAAAACGCTGCGGGAAACTGGATTGAACCAAATCTGAACTCGATTTCAAAAGCTGCCGCTCTTGCGCTTCCCGCGGACACCAGGATTCTGCTCGCCAATACCCAAGCACCTGAAGGTTATCCCATCTGCGCCTTGACCTGGATCATCGTCTATAAGGAACAGAACTACTCAGGCAGAACCATACAGCAAGCCCGCGAGCTGGCTAACCTGCTTTCCTGGATAGTCCGTGACGGCCAGAAATATGCCAACGATCTCGATTACGCTGCCCTGCCCGAGCAGGCAGTAAAGACGGCGGAAGCGATTATCAAGAGCATTACCTACGATGGGAAACCCATCCTGTAATCAAGCGAATATAATATAAGAAGGCAGAGCAGATGAACGACAGGCGGTATGATAGTATCCTGACAGGGGCAGCTGTTGCGGGGATTCTCCTTTTCATGGTTTTCCTTGCCACCCTGGTGTTGCAGTCTATTCCGGCTATCCAGGCAAATGGGCTCGGATTTGTGACCGGAAAAGAATGGAACCCCGTAACAGTAAAATTTGGCGCTCTGCCTTTCATAGCGGGAACCTTGCTGACATCCTTGCTGGCTCTCGCGCTCTCGCTTCCTTTTTCACTGGCAATCGGCATCGTTCTGGGAGAGTACGCTTCTGAGTCGAAAATCTCCACCGTTGCTAACACGATTGTCAATCTGCTTGCAACAATCCCCTCGGTCGTCTACGGCCTATGGGGATTGGCTGTTGTCGTGCCTTTGGTACGAAATATCGAATTGGCGCTGGGAGTGCCGCCCTATGGTGTCGGCATTGCCTCGGCATCTCTGGTGCTCGCCATAATGATTATTCCCTATCTTTCCTCGATAACCAGGGAAGTTTTGCTGAATGTTCCATCCTCGGTAAAACAAGGTGCTTTGGCGCTGGGCAGCACCCGCTCCGAGATGATTACCGGTATCGCGCTTCCCTATGTGCGCTCAGGCATCCTTGCGGGAGTGTTGCTCTCCCTCGGCCGGGCACTGGGCGAAACGATGGCGGTAACCATGCTGATCGGCAACGCGACCCGAATGCCGACATCGATTTTTTCTATTGGGAATACACTTGCGAGCATCATCGCCAGCCAGTTCAATGAGGCTGAAAGCGATGTGCATCGGTCGGGAATGATAGGACTCGCTTTGATACTGTTTATGATCACCTTTATTATGAATTATTTAGGCAGGCGGGTGATCCAGAGAACCGGAGTACATCATGGAATTTGAAAATCAGTTTGAAAAAAGCGCAAACAGGACTCGAAGGCATCGTAAAGACAAGTTTTTTGCCCTCAGCTTGATTTTGCCGGGCATTATCGTTCTGGCGATCCTGGTCCTGATTTTGATCATGCTGGTTGCAAAGGGTGTAAAAGCCTTTAATCCGGACTTTTTTCTGTCGGTTCAAAAACCTTTTGGTGTTGAGGGAGGCGGCATTGTCAATGGAATCCTTGGCAGCCTTCTAATTATGGCGATGGCCAGTCTTATTAGTATCCCGCTTTCACTGATTTTCTCGGTTACGCTGATTGAAAAAAAAGACAGCAGGATAGCCCGGCTTCTGGAACTTTGCCTTTCTTCTTTCCAGGGAGTACCCTCGATTGTCTTCGGCGTCATCATGTACAGCTGGCTGGTAGTTCCCTTGAAGTCGTATTCCGCCCTTTCTGCCGCGATCGCGGTCTCCTTTATCATGATTCCGACGGTTTCTGCGACAATCAAGGAAGTATTGTTGCTCGTTCCTTCATCATATAAGGAAGCGGCGATTTCTCTTGGCGTTCCGAGATGGAAAGCCATGACGGGCGTCATTGTACCATCAGCCATGCCTGGTATCAAAGGAGCGGTGGCGTTGGGACTGGCTCGAATTGCGGGAGAAACAGCTCCGCTTTTATTTACGGCCTTCGGCAACCCGTTCCTGTCGCTCGATCCGGCTAAACCGGTGAGTGCGATGCCGCTCATCATCTATGATTATATCAAAAGCCCCTATGCCGATTGGCATCAAAAAGCCTGGGGAACAGCACTTTTGCTCGTTCTGATGGTTTTCGCACTGACGCTTTCAATCAGTGCACGGCAGAAGAATGCCCATCCTCGCTGATTGCCGAAAACCGATTAAAGTGTAGCAAAAAAAAGGCGCGCAAACTTGCGTGCCTTTTTTATTTTATTCAGCATTCTGAATTGCGAAATCCCAGAATTCAGGGCTCAGCTCACCATCCCGAATCGCATAGTCGTCAGGCAGACTGGCTGCGTTGCTGGAAAACGCGGGCGGAGCAGGTACTGCAAAGGAAGCTGGAGCCATGACGGAACCTTTAGTGCCTGCGGCAGAAGAAATCGCTTGCGCGCCATCTGATGCGCTGATCGGCGCAGGTTCTTCCCCGGGATGCGCAGCTTTCCACTCCGAAATACGCTTGCCTCGCAGGAACCGATCGGCCACGGATGGAAACAGTTCAAGCAAGAGCTCTTCTTTTTCGTTCATGGCAAGCAACATGTTGCCCGCTTCGGGAATCAGCGGATTGGCCTGCTTTTTGTAAGCACTGGTGTCGTAGGGAATTTCTTCACGGGTCCCGCATACTCTGAACCTGAATTCAGGATCGACCGGCCAGGGGGTCTTGCCGTAGCTTCCCTTCACCAGTTCCGCAAAGTTTTTAGAAATGTTGGAGTAGGGGTCCTTCCCTTGGGTTTTTGACACGACATAGTTGACGGCCTGAACACCGACAATCTGGCTGGTTGGTGTCACGAGCGGCGGAACTCCGCAGTCCAGCCGAACAATGGGAACCGCTTTGAGGACTTCTTCCAGATGCTGTTCGAGCTTTGCTTCTTTCAGCTGGGACATCATGTTGGTATACATTCCGCCGGGAATTTGCGCGT
>CAZZJJ010000135.1:0-5012 GCA_964654405.1 uncultured Treponemataceae bacterium | reverse complement strand
GTATTGTCTTTTTCATTTTTCCCTCCCTTAAAAATTACAGTTTGGACTAGGCACAGAACCTTACGTTCATTTACTCGGTTAAGGGAGTGCTCTTGAATCCAATGTTAGATTGCTGATCCTATCGAGTTCGACATACGTAAATGGATTTCCATTATAATCATGAACTCCTGAGCCTGAAGCTGGAATGCTAAGACCAGCTTGCTCAATCTGGTCTTCTGAAAATGGTGTCGCCCAACGATCGGGGATTGATTCCCCTTTGACATCAGCGTATCGATCACTGCTTGTCCAATTCCGAACCCGGCCGCCTCTGTCTATTGCAAGTTCGGCGGTCACAGTCATTCCCGCGTGCTTAAAACGCACAAGCACGTTTGTTTCACTAAGGACTTTCCAGAGAAGCGGCAGCGAAAAGCATGCAGCAGGGCACATAACGAGATCATTCAAAAAGGTAACCAATGCGGACTGCGCCATTTCTTTGCCAGCAGAATCGCTGATTTTGATAATGCCGAATAACTTTATTAGCATTCGGCCCTCTCCGCAGACCAAAGAATCAACACCAGCCATGGGTTTCCCAACCGCCTCAATAAACACAATTCTAGCGGGATTATCAATTCGATTGAACTGACGCATTATGATAGGCATCCAGGGAGAATCTCCGGAGTTCCTGATTCGACCTTCCAGTACAATTGAAAAACTGCCGGGTCTGCGTTTTCCAACAACCCTGGCCATCAGAAAATAGCGGCGAACAGGATCAGGCAAAACCTCAACATCTTCTGCTGTAATCGTAGTACCGGGAATTGCCCACGGCATCTGGATCCAACCTTCTTCAGTATTTTGCGCTGAACCATAATCAGGGGGAAGATTTCTCACCTTTTCCACAAGCCGCAAAGCTCTTGTGCGCATTCCACTGGAAAAAATTGAATTCATTATCTGCCCCCGATTCCATTCAGCAAAGCCTGCTCGATTGACTTCAGAATAACCTTGCTGCTGCCCGTCGCACCGGATACAGCTGCAACTTCCAACGATTGCATTTCACGGACTCGTTCCACAATGACTTCCGCAGGACCTCCGCGTCCATGTTCATGCTTTAACAGTTTGATTGCGGTAATTGAACCACCTGCGACAGTCACTGCGGTTTGCGCATTTATCATCGATGTTTTCCACTCGCCAATCCAGGTTCCATCAGCTACCCTGGATATATCCGGATTTACGATTTGAATCTTTTCGATATCAGCGGGAAGCTTGCAGCTGAACAGCATAGCTGAAATCAGGGCGAAAAAGATAGCCGCAAGGCTTCTTTTCCGGGACTTCTCGCGGAAATTTGCTTCTGCTGAAACAACCGCTGTTGCCGTAAAATCATAGTGCGGAACCGAATATGCGAGCGGCAGGAAAGCGCGCTGGTTATTTTCATTGTGGGTTATCGGTCCGAATCCCAGAGCGCCGCCGCTGACTGTGCCGCCTGAAAACAAGCTATTCGGGCAGGAACTTCCAATCACAGGCTCAAAAGAAAAGTCATTGTCCAAAGTGTTCTCCTTAAAGCTTTTGAGGATCTGCTCAAAAGCGATGATTGTTATCACTGTTAACTTAACGATTCCGGATGTTAACGGTGGTAACAAAAAGTGTCAAGGAGTAAGAGTATCAATTTCGATAATTTTTAACAAAACTTTCTGTTACACGACAACAAGCCCGGCAGACAGCAGAGTCCGAAGTGCTTGTTCAGGAAGGGCGAGCCGGGTGCTGAGTTCCGAATAACTCAGTCTGCCAGTTGAGAGTTCCGGGCTGTTGATGATACCGCGAACATCGTGCGCTTTTACAGGATTGAGCTTGAGTGTTTCTAGACTGCCGCGATATGCCCAGGTGAGTCCTTTGGAGGTAGCATACATTTCACCAGCGATCCAGAAGGCGCGGCCTTTGGGATTGGGAACTTCTAAATCCAATTCACTTTCGGCTTGGGCAATGAGGCTTTCCGCCAGATTTTCTGAAATGCCAGGGCGAGGCGCTTTTTTCCCGAACCAGCGTGAGAGTGGAGCGTCCAGCTCCTCTCCTTCCATCCACGCAGACAGCGATACGGCGAGCGGCGTATCAAATTTATTGAAGCGATCTTCGCCCTCAAATGAGAGGTCGTTGTTCGCAAACCTTGAAGGCCGGTCGACAGGTTTCAGATTCGGGCGCTTTCCCTCCTGCCATTCACGGTACATCCGAGAATGCCGGGTCAAAACAAATCGATGCCAGAATGCTGAATCGACAAGACCGGAAACAAAAAGCTGTCTGCAGAATTCAGCTGAGTCGATAATGTCAGACTCAGGCTGATCCGGAAAGCCGTATATCAGATATGTGTGGATGAGCAATCCCGCACGGCGCATGGCGACCAGCGTTTTCACAAGCTCCGCCAGGCTGAAACCCTTGCCGGTCATTTGCAGACCTCGCTCCGTTGCTATCTCGATTCCGCCAGAAACCGCGATCAGCCCCCGTGAAGCGAGAAACTCGCATCGAGCCTGTGTCCAGGTCGCGTCAAAGCGGACATTGCCCCAATAGCTGTACTGCCTCTCCCGGTTGGCAATCGCGAAATCAAGAAGGGCCGACATAGGCATGGCTTCATCGACAAAATGAATTCCCCGAAGCCCGGTGTATGCCCTTGCTTTGTCAATGGCAGCAAGCAGGGCGGGTGTTGCGGAGCGTGAATAATCGGCGACATATTCCAGTTCGGTATCGCAGAAGGCGCATTTTTTCCAGTAGCATCCATGCGCAAGACTGAATTTCAGCCAGGGCGTGTCAGACCAGAGGCGGTGCATCGGGTTGAGCGAATCCACAATGCGCAGATATCTGCTGAAATCAGCATCGCGGTAATCAGGGAAGGTAGCCGCTATTGCCTGCTTCTCGAGTCTTCGGAACTCGTCTTCTTTTGCACAGTCGATAAAAATTCGATCCGGCGCAGCAACAAGCCGCAATGAATCGTCCTTGGGGAAGCCGCAGACAGCCAAATTCCCTGCTGTATTCAACCGCATGGTTCGATACAATGATTCGTTTTCGCGGGAATCCAAAATTGACGCGAGGCTTCCAAAGCCAGCATCGAACGAGAGGTAATCACAGTATCGAAAAATGCAGGTATCGCGCAATCCGCGCAGTTCAGTCGAAACATAGCCGCCGCCGAAAATTATTACCGGTGCGGTGTGTGCAGTGCCGAATGCCGAGCGGGCTGAACGGGCGCAGGCAAGTGCGCCAAGCAATGAGCCGGGAAACGGAATCGTCACCAACAGCATCGCCGGAGGATTTGCTTCAAATCGCTTCCAGAACTCCTCGAGATACGGTTCGTAAAATGCTTTGATGAGCCATGACGAATCCAATGCCTGCTCAATCGCGCTAAAATCCGCCCTGCTGGAGGCGATTCGCTCGGCGTATCGAATGGTTCCGAATTCAGGGTCAAGCGTGAAAGCAATAAAGTCTCCGAGATCATCGAGAATGGCGGTAGCAAGCGCCAGCGATTCATCGGGGCGAATTCGTCCATCGCGCGCATCCAGGAAAGCTTGTGCCCGCGCGCCGCGCGGAAGTTCAGCGGCCACAGCCAGCCGATGCGCCATTCCCGGATCAGCCCCTGAAAGAAAGTCGATAATCGAATCTATCCAATCGCAATAGAGCTTTTCGTATGATAAAAATCGAACGATTTCGCGTTGTGCGACTTCATCGGCAGTTTTGACATCTCGTCTGCGTTTTTCACTCGTGACAGCCTCAGCACCTTGATTGCTATCCAGTTTTTCTCGCGCTGCTTGAAAAATCTTCTGAAGCCCGCTTCGTGAAAAAATCCTTCGGTACAGCTCGATAGAATGATCATGACACTCAGCCTCCATGCCCCGATTGCGCAAAAAGGCGGAAAGGTAATGAATGGCGGGATACGGTGCGTTGAGCTGGACAAACGGCGGCTGAACAAGAACTGCTGTCATAGGGGGAGTATAGCACAATTCTGACAGGCATAAAAATACTGCCCGAAAATCATCTTATAAAATTGCCCTTGCCAATTTTGCCGACTCGATTCACAATAATCATTATAATGCAGGGGGAAATCATGAAAAAATTCAGAATTGTTCTATTATCTGCCATGGTTTTGCTGGTTGCTGTGCCGGCTTCTACCTTTGCGCAATTAACCTGGTTCAGAAATCCGGTTCGCGACGCGGAAAAGATTCTAGCGTATAAGCTGAGCAAGGAGCAAGTTGAAATTGTCGAATATGTCGTCGCACTTTACGCAGTAAAATATGGCAAAGCGAAATCATCCGACACTTTGAAAAAAGCGGTGCAATCGATGAGCAAGGATGAGTACGATGAAGCTGTCAGACAGGCCGCCAAGGCTGCTGATTCCAAAGTGGTTCAGTTTTTATTCAAAGCCGGCAAGCTCGGCGAAAAAGGAATAAAAACATTGCTGGTTTTGCTGGGTGACGCGGCTGAGGATATCGATCGTTTCATGTCAGAAAAAGCCAAGGAATTTGACCGCACGCATTAAGAGAAACTAGTTTCGATTTTAAGAACAGCATCGCCTGCGGCTGGCAATGTTACAATTTTTATCATGCCGGATATTCGCTCCTGACCGATCAGAATGCCTTCATTCTCCACATGTTGTGCCGCTTTCAAACACCACGAATGAACTAGACAAGAATTCGAGGCGCTTGTTCCGGCACCGGTAAAATTCAGCACTATTTGCGTATCGGCATCTTTGGTGATTTTTGATGAATCGGCTTCAAGCGCGAGCCAGAAATTGTGGTGAGTCCTGCCCATGAGGATACAGTAGGCCTTAACCCATGTTGGCAAGCGCTGGATAATCAGCTTGGTTTCCACCGGCTGAAGCTCTGAAACCTGTGATACCATACCGGGTGATTCAACCCTATTTTTCTGAACTTGCTGTGGATGGTTTTGAATTTTCTGAGCGAGCTTCAAGATTAAATCCCTGGCTTCCTGCCCAGTCAGCCAAACTGCTTTGTTCATCGGGCATTCCCGTGAAGCCAGAATGATACTTCGTCGATCGTTCT
>CAZZJJ010000134.1:0-5051 GCA_964654405.1 uncultured Treponemataceae bacterium | reverse complement strand
TCGGTGCCGCTTCGGCGAAGAATTGCGGCGAGGGACTCAAGGTGTTTCAGCGTGGTTATTTCGGCATCCAGCTCGGCTATGGTCCGTGCGGCGGTTGCCTCGTCAAGCACTTCGGTTTCAATGAGTTCAACTTCTGCGTCGGGAACATCATCGAGGTCTTCATAATTTTCAAAATCAAGCGGTAAATCTTTGCCCGAGCATGTACCATTGGTGAGGTTCCGTTGGGCGCGCTGAACTTCTTCACGTTTGCGTTCCAGCCTTTCTCTTCGGTGTTTGAGCGATTGATAAATCGCTTCTGGCGATGAAGCGAGCCGACGCTGAAGAACCATGAGGGCAAAGCCAACGGTTCGTGTATGTTGGTCATTCCCGAGTTGTTCCGCGCGATTGAATTCTTCACGAACATATGATGTTACCGTATCGTAAAGGCTCTTTTCTGCTTCAGAAAGTTTATAGGGAACCGTGTTGGCAATGCGCTGGGGGAAAAGCAGTTTGCCTTCAAACGTGAGCAGCTGTTCCTTGATCATACGGCGCATCAGATCGCTGACATCGGTCGTATGGACTCCTTCACGGAATTTACCTTCAAAACGATCTGGGTCAAGTAATGAGAGAAACAGTTGGAAGTCAGCTTCCTTGCCGTTGTGTGGGGTGGCGGTCATGAGCAGAAAATGACGGGTGAGGCTTGAAAGAAGCCTTCCGAGCTGGAATCGCTTGGTATAATTCACTTCTCCGCCAAAAAAGGTTGCGGACATTTTATGCGCTTCGTCGCACACGATAAGATCCCAGCGGCAATCAGGCGTTTTGAGTTTTTCCTGGAGCTCTTCGTTGCGTGAGAGCATATCAAGGCGGGCAATCACGAGGTCGTTTTCTAAAAACCAATTGCCGGTTCTGGAGCTTTCGGTCTTTTCTCGAGTCATTATTTCGAAGGGCAGGCCAAAGCGCTGGTAGAGTTCATCTTGCCACTGTTCGACCAGGTTGCCGGGGCAAACAACAAGACATCGCTGAAGATCACCACGGGCCATGAGCTCTTTGATTAAAAGGCCAGCCATGATGGTTTTCCCGGCACCGGGGTCGTCGGCAAGCAGGAATCTGAGCGGCTGCCGAGGCAGCATGGCCTGGTAGACTGCGGTTATCTGGTGCGGCAAGGGCTCAACAACTGATGTATGGACTGCTAAGCGTGGATCAAAGAGGTGTGCAAGGCGGATACGTTGCGCTTCCGAAACGAGGCGGAAGAGACTGCCATCTCCGTCAAAACTCCAAGGGCGGCCCGTTTCGAGAAGCTCAAGACGGCTTTCATCAGAGCGGTATAAAAGAAGATTGGATAGCCGGCCTTGCGGATCTTTATAGGTGAGTTCGAGAGCGTCGGAGCCAAACCAGGTAATGCTGATGATGGTTACTGAGGTATCGGGGAGAATGCCTTGAATGCTAACATAAGGTTTTAATTCTTCGAGCTTCAGCATAGAGCCTCAAATTCCGACATGATTTCTTGGTACTTATGGACCGATTATATACCAAGTTGGAGCTGGGGTCTATGATGCGTTTTGCCTCATAAGAAGTGCGTAGATAGGAGTATGGGCCCTGCTGGACTTGAACCAGCGACCTACGGATTATGAGTCCGCAGCTCTAACCAACTGAGCTAAGGGCCCGGAAGCAGTTTCACAGCGGCGGCTTTTGGCGAAGCGCGCTCCGGGAAACGGCGATAAGCGAAGGAAATGTATCAATTCGAGCTGAAAATGTCAACGATTGGGGCTGAGCCTCAGCTCACTGGCTATTTTTTCAGCAGCGAAAGGTTGCGTTCGACATATTCGACATGAAACGCGGGATGGTCTGCGTAAATTTTCAGGACGTCAGCAAGCTGCAGGGTGCCGCGCTCGGGGTGGATAATGTGGGCAGCTTCGAGAGCGGCATCATCCAGAGAGCGCAGAGAGGCGGCGAGAAAAGCGCGCAGGCTGATGGCGATATTCAGCGCGGCGAGTCCGTCGCTTTCATTATATCGATTGTACTTCTGCCAGGCCTCGGCGTCCCAGACGGGGACCAGCTTGCCTGGCTCGGCGACAGCGCCGCGAACCCTCATTACCATGTTGCAGTCGGCGTCCAGAAGGTGGACAAGATGGGCATTGATGGACCACGCGTCAGGGAGGTTCGGCACAAAGGCCATGGCTTCCGGACTCAGGCTTTTCACCATGGCCGAAATTTTGTCATACGCGCGTTCAAATTCATCTATCAGCGCATCCAGGTTTTTTCTGTCGAACATCTGTGCCTCCCAATCAAATTTTCCAGGTTGTGGCAGTGAAAATTTCTTCACTTTCCCGCAAATGCGAGTATACTACAGCTATGTCAGCGAAGGAACACTATATCCTGGCACTCGACCAGGGGACGACAACCTCACGGGCTATTTTGTTCAATCAAGATGGCATCATCATTGGGGTAAAACAGATACCTTTTTCCCAGATTTTCCCGCAGCCGGGATGGGTTGAGCACGATCCTGAAGAAATTTGGGCAACTCAGCTTGAGGCGGCGCGGGGCGCGATTGCAGCGGCTCAAATCGAAAGCGACCAGATTCTCGGCATCGGCATTACCAACCAGCGGGAAACAACCGTGCTGTGGGAGCGGGCGACGGGCAAGCCGGTCTATAACGCGATTGTCTGGCAGTGCAGGCGTTCCGCGGGGATCTGCGATGAACTGAGGGCGCAGGGTGCGGCGCCGATGATCCGGGAGAAAACAGGGCTGGTGCTGGACGCCTATTTTTCGGGGACAAAGCTCACCTGGCTTTTCAGGGAGCGGCCAGACTTGCGAATCCGGGCTGAACGCGGCGAGCTGATGTTCGGGACTATCGACTCCTGGCTCATCTACAAGCTGACCGGCCAGCACGCCACGGACCCGACGAATGCTTCAAGAACGCTGCTCTTCAATATAAAAGAGCGGAAATGGGACGAAGATTTGCTCAAACTGCTCGGTGTTCCCGCGTCAATCCTTCCGGAAGTCCGGGCGAGTTCAGGCTTTTTCGGAATCACCCATAAGGAACTTTTTGGAACTGAGATTCCCGTGACCGCCGCGGCCGGAGATCAGCAGGCGGCGCTGTTCGGTCATGCCTGCTTTGAGCCGGGCGATGCGAAAAACACGTACGGAACCGGCTGTTTTACGTTGATGAACACCGGCCCCTTCCCGGTCGAATCCGCGCACAACCTTCTTTCGACCGTTGCCTGGGACCTGGGCAAGGGTTACACCTACGCGCTGGAAGGCTCTGTTTTCATAGCCGGCGCGGTTATTCAGTGGCTTCGCGACCAGATGGGTCTGCTCGCGGACTCGGCGGAAAGCGAACAGCTTGCCCGCTCGGTGCAGGATACCGGCGGCGTGTACCTTGTTCCGGCTTTTGTCGGGCTTGGCGCTCCCTACTGGGACTCCGATGTCCGGGGAACGGTGGTCGGCATAACCAGGGGAACCGGGCGGGCCCATTTTGTCCGTGCCGCGCTAGAGGCCATAGCCTATGAATCCCGGGACTTGCTCGATGCCATGGAAAAAGATTCGGGCAGAATGCTTTCCAGCATCAAGGCCGATGGAGGCGCTTCTGCGAACTCCTTCCTGATGCAGTTCCAGGCGGATATTCTTAACCGGAGTGTCGTGCTTCCGGAAATCGCTGAAACGACAGCGCTTGGGGCAGCATACATGGCCGGGCTCGCGCTGGGCTATTGGTCTGGATTGGATGATGTCCGCAAAAACTGGAAAAAGCGGCGGGAATTCAGGCCGGAAATGAGTGAAGGTGCACGGGCCAGGCTTCTAGCCGGCTGGGATAAGGCAGTCGAAACCGCCCGAAGGTTCCGATAATCGCTGTAAGGCATACCTTCATCGAGCACCTCATACAACACTGATACCATAAGGGAGACACGGTACATGACAAAGGCAGACCAGGCAATAGCGATGCATACGGCGGGCTCATCCTGCTCACAGGCGGTTTTTGGAGTTTTTGCCGAGGATTTGGGTCTCGATCCGGCAACGGCTCACAAGCTTTCAACAGGACTCGGCGGCGGGATTGGGAGAATGGGGCTGACCTGCGGCGTCATAAGCGGAGGCGTTCTGGCGCTCTCACTCAAACATGGAAACCCGGATGCTGTCGACCAGGCAGCCAAGCTGGAGACTTATGAGCGATGTTCCGCTTTTATTACAGCCATGCAGAGCAAATTCGGCTCGACAGAATGCCGGACGCTTCTGAATGGCGCTGACCTGTGGACTGAAGAAGGGCGCGCCAAAGTCAAAGAGCACGATCTGACAAATAAAGTCTGCAACGCGATGATTGCCGAAGCAGTGAACTATCTTGAATCAGCGCTTCAGATTGAGCAAAATTAAGGAGCCTTCACATGGATGAACGATTTAATCAGGGACGAAGTTTCCTGAAATCAAACTGGCATTTAGTATCAGAAATCAAATCAGACCAGGCAAAAGGACTGCCGCCTCCGCCGCAGGAGTTTCCGCCGGAACCCGACGAGAGCCTTGTCATGCTGCCCAAACCCGATGAGCTCTTCACTGAAGCTCAAAAAAAGAGCGGATCGGATATTCCCTCGGAAAGGCTGTTTTCATTATTGAAGACCAGAAAATCGCGGCGAATTTTTAAAAACGAGTCGATAAGCCTGCGTCAGCTGGCTTTTCTGCTGTGGACGTGTGAAGGTGTCCGTGAAAACAAAGGAAAGTATTCTTTCAGGACAGTTCCATCGGGAGGCGCCCGGCACCCGCTGGATCTCTATGTTTTTGCCCACAAGGTTGAAGATCTCCCGGTCGGCCTGTACCGTTACCTGCCGATTGAACATGCGCTGGTGCTCGAGCGCCCCGGCGATGATTCCGCGGCCCTGGACGAAGCCCTGCTGGGACAGTTCTGGAATTCGACCTGCGTCATCATGTGGGCGGCGGTTCCCTACCGAAGCGAGTGGCGCTATGGGCGCGCCGCTGACAAACTGGTAGCCCTCGACGCCGGACATTCCTGCCAGAATCTCTATCTGGCCTGCGAATCCCTGGGGCTGGGAACCTGTGCCATCGGCGCCTATAACCAGGAAAAACTCGAT
>CAZZJJ010000133.1:0-5057 GCA_964654405.1 uncultured Treponemataceae bacterium | reverse complement strand
CATTCTGGGTGCTGGGGCTTCCATTGATTGCCCTGTTTGCGGGCTATGGGCTCGGACGCCTTCTTTTCCCGACTGGCGGCGAAGGTCCGGCTGTCGGTGTTTCCGGGGCTTTATTCCTTGTTGTGATGGCGATTGGCCTTTTTATTCAGAAAAAGAAAAAGTACGAAACACTGCCGGTCATTGTCAGGAAGTTTGGCGAATACGGCGTTTAGCCTGCACCATGGGCGCAGCGGAGAATGACTTATCGCGCGCTTCTGAATCTTCGCCTGACCGTGAGCTGCTCTTGAGGCGTCTGGATGGCTCGAGCCAGTTTTCTGACACGATGGTACAGCATTTCCTGAGCGCCCGCGGGTTTTTCATGTCCTTCTGGCTTTATGGCTTCCCACGCCCCTGAGGGTAAAAGCCTGTAGGCATGGCTGGTGTCTTTGAAATAAGTCCAGAGAATTTCCTTGCAGGTTTTCCGGATGTTCTCGTCAAAAATGGGAAACATGAGTTCGATGCGGCGATCCATATTTCTCGGCAGCCAGTCAGCGCTGGAAAGATAAATTTCCTCAGTACCACCATTCGCAAAATAAATCATGCGTCCATGCTCAAGATAGCGCCCCAGAATGCTTCTGACTTCGATCGTTTCCGATAAACCAGGCAGGCCTGGAATCAAGGCGCAGATACCGCGCACATTCAACTGAATTCTGACTCCTGCTTGGGATGCGGTATACAAGGCTTCGATAATCTCGGGGTCGGCGAGGGCGTTCAGTTTGGCAAATATCAGACCGGGAGCCTCCGCGGTCGAGCGCTGGATTTCCCGGTCTATTAGTGCAAGAAGCCGTTTTTTCATATCGAATGGCGCGATGGCCATGACAGACAGGGTTTGTACGGAAGAGTAGCCAGTCAGCATATTGAAGAAAAATGATGCCTCCCGGCACAAGTCCTCATTGACGGTGAACAGAGAAAAGTCTGAATAAAGTTTAGCAGTGCGGTCATTATAGTTGCCGGTCGAAAGATGAAGGTATTTCCGTATGCTTCCGTCTTTTCCCTTACGAACTACCAGCGCTGCCTTGGCATGGACTTTCAGCCGGGCAACCCCGTAGGTGACAATCGCGCCCGCCTGCTCAAGCGATGAAGCCCAGGTGATATTCCGCTCTTCATCAAAACGAGCTTTCAATTCCACGACAACGGCAACCTGTTTCCGGTTGCGCGCCGCTTTTATCAATGATTTTATAATCGGCGAATCTCCCGATGTCCGGTAGAGCGTCATTTTTATGGACAGAACATCGGGGTCCGTCGCCGCCTCTTCGATAAAACGGCTAACTGTGTCAAAGGACTCATAGGGAACGTGCAGAAGAATGTCTTTCGATTCGATTTCTTCCCAGATTGATGTTTCGGAAGCTTCATGAAGCTGGATGGGGGGCCAGGGCTTGTCCAGCAATTGGGAGATCATGGGTTCCTGCGTTATCAGACTGCTGATTTCGGCAGCCAGCTCATGAAAGCCGCCCAGATCAATCGGCCCTGGCAGGTGGTAGGTGTCCGGTTCGCCCAGTTCAAGGCCCTTTTTCAGGATAGCGGAAAGAATCGGCGACTTGCCGGAAAATGTCAGCCGCACCGGTGTGGAATTGTGCCGTTCCGCAAGAACCTCTTCCATGGCTGCGAGGAAATCTTCCTGCCGGTCTTCATCGACACCGGAATCAGCATCGCGGGTTACTTTGAAAACCAGAGAACTGCGGACGCGATTGCCGGGAAAGAGTCTGGCCGCGAAGCGCAGTATGACATCTTCGAGCAACGCTATTCTGATTTTCTGGATTCCGTTCTCATTCGCTGCTGGAGTCTGCTCTTCTGCAGGCAGTCTGATAAACCTGGTGGTGTTTCTGGGGACCTGGGTAATCGCGAAACGCTGGGCGCCATCTTCAGCTTCGAGCTCAAAAGCGCAGTGGATCTGCAGATTTCCGACCGAAGGAAATGAGTCTTCCTCAATCCTGAGCGGTGTGAGAAGGACAAAGATGTTCTCGGAGAAATAGCTTTCGAGAAATCGCGTTTCATGCGGCGACCAATCAGCCGGGCTGGTTATCTCGAGACCAGCTTTTACCAATGAAGGCCATATCTCTTTCATGAGATAGGTATACTGAACGGAATGGATTTTCTTGACCCGTTCGGAGATCTGATCGAGCAATGCGGTTGGAGTTATACCGGTAACATCGAAAGAAAGCTCGTTTCGTCTGATCGCCGACTTCACGGCGGCGACGCGAACCATGAAAAATTCGTCAAAATTAGACGAAACAATGCTGAGGAACTTGAGCCTTTCAAGAAGCGGAATATGCGGTTTGAGCGCTTCCTGCAGAACCCGATTATTGAATTCTATCCAGGAAAGTTCACGGTTGAAAAAGGGGTATTCAGCCATTTATTTTCCTTTCCTGCTCAAACAATCACCGGCTCGAGGCCGAAGACATCTTCGAATAAATCGCCTTTTGCGGAAAGCGAAAGACGTTCCATGGAATAATCGAGAGCCTGGGATGGCTTGATGAGAAAGCGTTCTCCGCTTTTTTCAAAGGATGAATCCAGCGCGCGCCCGGTATGGTTTCGATCCAGCGCATCAGCGACACGCAATATGGCTGCGAGTTTCATTACAATAACCCGGTCCTCGCGCGGCAGACTGATATAATTGAGGTGCATTGGAGACGGCGGCATGTGCCGATGGTATCGCACAACGTTAGAGACTATTGCAATATCATTTTTATTAAGACCGAAAATTTCAGAGTTGCTGACTATGTATTCGCCATGCTTGTGGTGTCCTGAAGCTCTGATGTAGGTGCCGATATCGTGCAGAACCGCAGCGGTTTCAAGCAGCAGTCGTTCATGATCTCTAAGCCCGTGTTCTCGAGATAAAAAGTCGAATATTTCAAGACTTATGGCTGCGACGTTGCGAGCATGAATGTCATCATAGCGGTATCGCTTGCCCAGGGAGCGCGCTGAAGCGAGAACCTGGGCGGTCAGCTCCTTTCTGATGCTTTTATCCAGTCCGCTGACTTCCGCAAGAATCGCGCCTTCCCTGATTGATACATTGGGGATGATGACATTTTCGGCGCTGGTTTTTTCCAGGAACAATGCTTCAATCATCAGACCGGAAGCCAGCCCTTCCGCTTCCGTATAGGAAATTTTGTAGGCGGAAATACATTCTTCAAGACTCATCGCTGAAATGGTTCTGGCAAATTCGATAAATTGCTCTCTGGAAAGCACTGAATACCCAGGGTATGTCGTCCCCGAGAGGCAGTACGCCGCGAAACGAGCATCAGAACCGATTACAATGTATGATTTGATAGTGTCGAGTTTCAGCTCGTCCGCCATGAGATCACAGGCGGTTTTGATATTGCTTTCAAGGTATTCTTCCAGGTAGTTGCGGGATGACCCGGCTTCACGGATCTGCTCATCCAGTCTGAGCGTGCCGATTCTCAGGCTGTGGGTGGAAACCATTTTGCCGCGCTGGAGGAGCATGATTTCGGTGGTTCCGCCTCCGACTTCCAGAATCATGGAATTAGAGCGTGAAAGAAATTTCCGTTCATCCTGCAGGGCTTGCTGGACAGCCAGGTACATGAGATGATTTTCTTCGATATCTTCAATAATTCGAATTTTAAAACCGGTCTGAAGCGTGACTCGGTCAGTAAAGGTGTCGCGGTTGGCCGCCTCACGCAAGGCGCTCGTGCCGATGGTGGTTGCTGCTTCGGGGGTGATGCCGTAGCCGGCCAGCAGCTCTTTGAAGACATTCAGGATAGCAATGGTTTCCCGAATCGCGTCGCGGCTGATCCGACCCATGGTAAATGTGTCACGCCCGATCCGGCTGGGTTTCGCGGCACGATCCAGAACTTTGAGGCTGCCGTTTTTATCGATGGCCGCCACAAGCAGGCGGATTCCCGTCGAGCCAATTTCAATTGCCGCGTGCGGAGAGGGTGCTGCGAGTGACACAACGTCGGATTCATTCATGATTCTATCAATAATACCATATTGAGGAAGTTTTTTCCAATGAAAACAGGTGCCCCTTATCAAAAAGCTGTCAGCGGTGTAAAATTGAATGCAATGATGATGCACGAAGAACCTTTTCACAGCGCTGGGAAAACCGGACGTTCCGCTCTGCTGTCTGCTGTATTAATTATATTGGGTACTCTTTTTTTTGCCGGATGTGCAAACCGCGACGGCTGGGGACTGGTTCTCTGGACTGTCAAGGGAACAGATATCAAGGCAGGCAGTGTTGTTCCTATATATCTTAAATCGAATATCATGAAGGAATATGTCATTGGCGCTCCAGATGGATCGAATCAACGGTATGAAGTGCCATTGTGGCAGGTTGAGCGATTTTCGACTCGATCCAAAGCAGCTGCCCGGGCCAAAGAATTCGGTGACCTTCTTCATGTCTATTTGTTAGCGACGAGGGACGGCCTTCCGGTTCGTGAAAAGCCGCAGAATACGGCTAAAAGAGTCTACCGCCTGCATGAAAATGAATTGGTCAAAGCGCTGAAAATGGTTGAAGGCGAAAAAGTGTTCACCGGCAGCCAGGAGCTGGCAGGCTCATGGTATGAAGTGCTCACCATGGATGGCACAAAAGGTTATGTTTTCAGCAACACCATGAGACTCATGGACGAATCGCAGGGCGAGATGCTGCCCGTGAAGGCGGCGCAGACCAACCAGGAGCTTGTAAGCGCTATTTTCGCACGGACATGGCGCCCTGAATACTACGCCGCGATGATTGAAAATGACACGGTAGACCTTGATGCATTTTCTCTGCGCTTCGGCCTTTTCGCCGATGCAATCAATCAGCAGATCAGAATCGAGCTGCCGCAATTTTCGAAAGTTTTTCAATATTCCAGTATAACGCAGGATGGTTCCTGGATTGTTTTCGGCTCGACGGATTTGCGGATTCTTCTGGAGAGCGCTGACAGCCTTCTTGTCTCCTGGGCGCCTGATAGCGGGACTGGAGCCTTGGCCGCTCCGCAGAAAGCGGCTTCCGCTGACAGCCAGACTCAACCGCTCGAATGGCGTCCAGGCGCTGCTTCATATCGCTTCCTTGCCCTTTC
>CAZZJJ010000132.1:0-5068 GCA_964654405.1 uncultured Treponemataceae bacterium | reverse complement strand
ACGATATGAAAGAATCGCCAGCTTTGCTGGAGAGCCAGCATGGCCGGCGATTCATAGGAGCAAAATCCTGCAAGCATGCAATAGATGCTTATTTCTGTGTCTGAATCAGATAGTACAGACTTCCGTAGCCTACCTGTTTGAAGCCCTTCACCTGTTTTGTCATAACATGGGTTTCAAACGGGCAATACAGGAAAATTATCGGCGCTTTCTGAGCAAGAACAACCTGCAGTTCGTCATATACCGGCTTGCGTTCAGCAAAGTTGGTCAACTCGCGGCCTTTGTCAAGAAGCCGGTCCACCTCAGCATCCTTGAACAGGAAGTTGTTAACACCGCCCGTTGAATGAATAGTCCGGTACAGGAATCGGTCAGGTTCGCCGCTGCCGCCGCGGAGTTCTACCATGGAATCAAAATCGCGCTTGACCCAGCGGTCAATGTACATACCCCACTCAACAACCTCGAGTTCCGCGTTAACGCCGATTTTTTTGAGCTGGTTCTGGACAACCTGCGCGACCGATAAACCGCCTTCAAATGAATTCGCGGTGACAATTTTGAAGGTAAAGCCGTTGGGGAAACCGGCTTCTGCAAGCAGTGCTTTGGCTTTCGCATAATCGGGTGTGAAGTTGGGGAGCTTGCTGAGCGGCAGCGCCCACTGCGTCGCACCGGCGGGGATAGGTCCGGTTGGCTGTGCCATGCCGAATTCCGCCACCGTTACGATTTCGTTTCTATCGATAGCCAGTGAAAGTGCCTGGCGAACCCGCACATCATCAAATGGCTTGCGGGTCGTATTGAAACCGAACGTGCGCACATTGATGCCCGGTTTCTGCATGACCGCGATGCTGGCGTCCCGCTTTGCCAGAAGGACGGTGCTTGCGTCATTGATCTGGGCCATGTCGAGCGTTCCGGCTTTGATGCCCGCCAGGAGCGAAGCCTGCTCAGGAATGACACGGAATATGATCTTGTCGAGATAGGGCAATCCCTTTTCAAAGTATTCAGGATTCTTGACCAGGGTCATGGAATTGTCGGGAATCCATTCTTTGAGCATGAATGCGCCGGTTCCGACCGCCACCTTCTGCAGGTTGCCGTATTTTTCGACAGCAGCTTTGGAAACAATTGCGCAGTTGTTGCTGGCAAGGCCTTCAAGGAAGGAAGCGAGGGGGCCTGACAGGACAACTTTCACCTTGTAGGTTCCAAGCACTTCGATGCTTTTTATAGTGGCAATATAAGATCTGCCCGGCGAGGCCGTTTTGGGGTCCAGCACCCGGTTGAGTGAAAATTCCACATCTTTGGCAGTCATTTCGCTTCCATCATGGAATTTCACGCCTTTGCGCAGATTGAAAATGTAGGTCTGGTTGTCCGGAATTTCCCAGGATTCCGCAAGATCAGGCACAATTTTCAGATTTTCATCGTGGCGGACCAGCTTGTTGTACAAAAGATCCACACGGCGGTGAGATGAAAATGAAGTAACAATATGCGGGTCGAGTCCAACTGCTTCCTGATCAACACCAATGGTCAGGACTTTTTCTTCTCCAGCGGCAAACGCCGCGGGAACCATGCTCGCCACCATCAAAATGGCGAGCCCGATCGCAAACATCTTTTTCATGATTGCCTCCTGAAAAATTTTCACAGACTATAATGATATTGTCATATCATTTCATAAAAAACGCAAGGGCAATTTCTCCAAAAAGCATTAAAGTGTCAAACATCCCAAAATTGCATCGCGGCTCGCCCCGGTTACCGCGGGCAAATTCGACGCACGGCCCATCAGCGATTCATGCCCCAAAACTGCAAACGCAATCGCCTCGCGGGCAAGAACCGGAATACCGCGGTCAGCTGTGCTCATCAGGGCGGTGCCGGCAGGCAGACGTTCTCTGATCATTGCCATGAGGCTCGAATTGAGAGCGCCTCCTCCGCCAACCACAACCTCATCAATCGAGACGATTGGAAAGACAAAATCCCGATATGCGCGGACAATGGTTTCCGCGGTAAACGCCGCCGCCGATGCCATGATATCGAAATCAGAAAGACCCAGAGCCCGCCCTTGGCGCGCGAACTCGGCCGCAAACTCCGCTCCATAGATTTCCCGCCCGGTGCTTTTGGGAGGTCTCCGCGAAAAGTAGGGATCTTTCAGGAAAGGATCGAGCAAAGCCTGGCTGACCCTTCCTTTCCGTGCCATTTTCCCATCCTCATCATAAGAAAGCCTTCCGCCTGAAAAAAGCTTAGCCAGCTCATCCATCACCATGTTGCCCGGGCCGGTATCGAAGGCAAAGACAGCCTCGTTTCCCGCTCCGGCCGGAATTACGGTCGCGTTGCCGATACCGCCGATATTCTGCACAATACAGCCTTTCCCAGCGCTTCCAAACAGCAGGGCATCCACAAAGGGAGCCAGCGGAGCGCCTTCTCCGCCGGCAGCCATATCCCGCGAGCGGAAATCGTACACAACCGGGATGCCAGTTCGTTCATGAAGAATTGGTGCCGACCCTATCTGCAATGTTCCGCGCGCCTCGATCATGGTACCGGCGGGTCCCTGGAAAACTGCCGGATTTGGAGCATGCCAGACCGTCTGCCCATGAAGACAGAGTGCGTCAATAGAATCGGCTTTCCGGCCTGAAGCGCCCAGCAATCCATGCACTGCGGCGGCATACCATTCGGCAAGCGCGGCATGGGCGTAAACCAGCTCGTCGATTCTGGCCGTTTCCGGCGAGCAGAGCTTGAGCAGTCTTCGCTGGAATTCCTGCGAGTAAGGCACCGAAAAATGTCCTTCCATCGTGAGCGATGCGATTTTCCCTGCGTTATCCAGCGTTATAAGCACGAGCACGGCATCAACGCCATCAAAAGAAGTCCCCGACATAATGCCAATCAGCCGGTGTTCTTTCCGTTCCGCATAATTTGCCAATCGCCGCATCGAACTGTCTTCCATCATTCTTTTCACTCCAGCCGTCCACTACTCATAAAAATAAATTACGGTCATTATATATTACTGTGAATATTTTTCAATGCAGGAATACCTCGAATTCTTCCCTTTTTTCAGCGGAAAAAGTATCTTATTCTCATGTGCCATACAAAAAATCCTTTATCCTTCTTCATAGTGTCGTTCACGATGATGCTGATTGCAACATCCTGCGCAACGACCAGATCAGATACTTCTTCCGCTCCGGCAATGACATCATATGGCTCCTGGAACGGCAGCCTGACAGCAGCGACAAAATTCGGTCTTATCGCAGGGAAAACCGACCAGAAAAATACCTACGCCTGGCTCGGCATCCCCTACGCCGCGCCTCCCGTCGGCGACCTGCGATGGACAGCGCCCCAGGACTCTGAACCATGGCAAGGCGTTCGGCCTGCAACAAAATTCGGCCCCAAAGCGGTTCAAGCTGCAGCCTTGCTCGGCTGGACTCAAGGGTCGGAAGATTCCTTATACTTGAATATCTGGCGACCCGCGACAGGCGAAAGCAACCTGCCAGTCTATGTCTGGATTCACGGCGGCGGCAACTCGAGCGGTTCAGCGGATGCCTCACCCTCATATCAGGGATTCAACCTCGCAGCCAACGTGAACGCTGTCTTCGTCTCCATCAATTACCGCCTCGGGCTTTTCGGATGGTTCAATCATCCAGCGCTGAAAACTGGTACAGATCCAGAAACCGATTCCGGCAATTTTGGCACGCTGGATATCATCAAAGCCCTGCGATGGGTCAATGAGAATATCGCGTCATTCGGCGGCAATCCTGCCATGGTTACAGTCGGCGGGGAATCAGCCGGCGCGTTCAACATTCTCACCCTCCTGATGGCCCCGTCGGCACAGGGGCTTTTCCAGCGCGCCATTGTGGAAAGCGGCTACCGAACTTCCACAACTCCTGCACAGGCAGAGGCGTTCGCCAATGACATTGCCAAAAAGCTTCTGATTAGGGAACGTAAAGCCGAAAACGATGCGGAAGCGGAAAAACTACTCAGCTCCATGTCCAAAGCCGAATTGGCCGGCTGGCTGCGTTCGATATCCCCAAAAAGGCTCATGTCGGTTATCAAGGCGGGCAATTCGGGAATGCTGCCCTTCCCATATCCTGTTTTTGACGGTCAGGTGCTTCCGGCAGAAGGTTTCGCGGCACTCGCCGACAGCTCCAAAATTGCAGTCGTACCGCTCATCATCGGTACTAATAAAGAAGAAACTAAAATATTCCAGTGGCTGGGCGGCCAGAAATCCTCTGATCCGTTGTATCAGCCGCTAGCCGAGCTCACCAGCGCGCGGTGGAAGGCCGACGGTGCTGATTCAATCGCCGACGCCCTTGTCAGCGCGGTTCCGGATTATCCCGTTTATATCTATCGATTCGATTGGGGAGCCCCGGATTTGGCGGGGAAAAGCGTCATGCCCGGCAAGCTGGGCGCAATGTTTGGTGCCTTCCACTCGCTGGAGATTCCATTTTTCCTCGGCTCGGATACAGTTCTCGGCAAAGCGGTGCCCATCAAATTCTTTACCAAAGAGAATGAAGCCGGGCGGACAGCGCTTCAAGCCCAGATGGGGCAGTATCTCGCAAACCTCATTCATACCGGCAATCCCAATCAGGCTGGCAGTCAGGTTCCGAATGCCAGCAGATCCAGCTTGCCCGTCTGGGAGCGATGGAATGCGGCTGAGCAGAATCCCGCATTCATGGTGTTCGACGCCAGCCTTATGCAATCCAAAACTCGTCTTGAATATGGCCGGACAACACGAGAAAGCGTCCGCGCAAGGCTCGAAACCGAGTTTCAGGAACCGCTTAAAAGCCGTTTGCTCGCAGCCTACAGCAAAGAGTAGAAAAAACAGTGCCGGGAATTCCTGATACCTTGCAGTTCCGGGAAGCTGTCGCAGACTACCGGTTTTTGCTGGACCGTAACTATCCAGTGACGGCAAGTCTGAAGCTCGTCGGAGACCGGTATCGCCTCGATAAAAATGAACGAATGATCCTGTTCCGCGGGGTTCTTGATTCCGCCGCATCTCACCAAAATGGTAAAAGGCTCCTTCAGAATTTTCCGGAAAGAGCCGATCTCTCCATTGATGGCTATAATATTCTTTTTACCATAATAAATTACTTGCGCGGCG
>CAZZJJ010000131.1:0-5105 GCA_964654405.1 uncultured Treponemataceae bacterium | reverse complement strand
TCAGTTCGTCCCAGGTCAGCGGCTCACCAGTGACAGCCTGGTAGAGCTGGCGGTAGTTGTCGACATGCTCGGGAACCTTGTTCGGCTCGGGCCACTTGGCATTGTCAGCCGGTTCGATGTCGTTCCAGGGCAGTTTGCACAGCCCCTGCAGACCGAACCAGGTCCGGAACATGGGGAAGTAATGAAGGGCTTCTGCCTTTTTTTCAAACGTCGGCAGCTGATTGTTCACCATGTCCATGAAAATGAGCCAGGCTTCGTCATGCTGGGGGCCTTTGTTGGTCAGATAATAGCCGCCCTGCTGGGCGAGGGATTCCTTGGACAGGTACTGGCTCTGCTCAAGGCCTTTGCCGTTCAGAGCAATGTCTTTCATGAGCTGGGGATCGGCGCCAAAATTGGCGGCAAAATACTGGGCAAGATAGCGGGTGCCTCGTCCAGCCAGCACCCCGAAGCCTTTGCCTTCAGCCATCTGGTGTAAAAGCTCGCAGGCAGCTTTCCAGTCGCCCCACTCCAGCTTGAGTCCGCCAGTCCGCGCTTCGTTGAGAATTCCGTATTCCCAGCATTCCATCAGGAAGCCGACAATGGTTCCAAAGCTGATCGTATCGATGCCATAGGTATCACAATAGAAGTTGATCTCGATGACGCCTTCCGGATCCCAGATCGCGAGGTTGGAGCCAACACCGGCGGCGGTCTCATACTCCGGTCCATCGACAACTACTTTCTTGCCTTTGTAGGGGCCGGTCTTCAGTTCGAAATGATCTACTGCATGAGCGCAGGCGAGCGTACAGCCATACCAGCAGCCGTCGGGCATGCCTTGGGTAAAATACTTCTGCCACACCCAGGAGGCAAGACTGATCGCGTCCTTGTCCTGGCCGTAGCGATGATTTTTCACGGGGAGCAGATCGTAGTCGTTCATGATTTCCATCAGATGGGCAGTACCGACTTTTCGCATCTTGCTCTGTTCATCGTCATGCTTCATGATTTCGCGGTGCAGTTTGAGGCCGATTCTCTGCAAGGCCGCGGGATCTGCCGCGTGATTTTCGTTTTGGGTCACATGCGAGTATTTGCAGACAAGGGCTTTGATTTTCTTGTCCCTGAAAACTGTTCCGATGCCGCCGCGGCCTGCCTGCTTGACCCGGATTCCCTTCCTGCGTTTGTCGTAAAGTGAAAAATTGAGCAGTCCAAGCCAGGTGTGCTCGGCCGCTCGGCCCGTGGAAACGACGGCAACATGCTGGCGGTCTTCTTCGTTTGCGGCAAAGGCGTGGGTCAGCTGTTCGGCGAGAAGATGGGTATCGGACTCGAGTTCTGCCGGTGCTTCAAAAACCTGAATTTTTCCTTCATCGCCATCGATGTAGATAATCAAATCCCTGTCCGATTTGCCGCTCAGCTCGAGCGCATCGAAGCCAGAAAATTTGAGATAGGGGCCGAAATATCCGCCGACGTTGGAATCGATGGGAATGCCGGTCAGCGGTGAAAAGGTGACAACCAGGCTCTTGCCGGACCCGGGATAGTTGGTATTGCCGCACAGGGGACCCATGGCGATGACTATGTCGTTTTCCGGATCGTCCCATTTGGTTTCCGGTTTGATCGCGTCCCAGAGCAGGCGCATGCCGAAGCCCTTGCCTCCGACAAAGCGTTTTTTCATCTCTTCGGAAACAGGTTTTTCAGCGATTGCTGGTGATTCCGGAGGCAGAATTGCGCCTGGTTTCCCGCCGCTCAGTTTGCCCACATCGATGGCGAGGGTCCGCATATTGTAGCCGCGGAGGACGGGCTTTTTCTCATAGGAATATTCGGTGACGAGTTTGAATTCGACTTTCTGGATACTCATGCCTGTGCCTCCGGTGTTTTCGGTTTTTCTTCCTTGGTTGCGATTTCGAGGGCGCCGGTCGGGCATTCTTTGGCGCAGGCGCCGCAAGCAATGCATTTGAATACCGTACTTTGCCCGGGATAATACCGCATGGCACCGATCGGGCAGATGGCGACGCAGGCGAGACAGCCGACGCACTTTTTCTTGTCGACGATGACAACACCAGCCTTGCTGATTGAAATAGCCTGCACTGGGCATTCATCGACACAGAGGCGGCATTCCTGATCGCAGACGGTAATCTGAAATTGGCTTTTTGCGCTGTTCTGAATGACGATCGAGGATTTTGCGGGATTCTCTTCCTTGAAATACAGCCGTGAACAAACCGATACGCAGGTATTACACCCAACGCACTTTTCATCGGTATGCTTGAGATATTTTATCACAGTCGCCGAAGCCTCCCTTTTTTGAGGTGATGAGGATTTGTAGTATACCAGAAAACCGCAAAAATCGCAACGGAAAATGGATACATCAGAAGATTGGAAACCGCTGCATCTAGTTCTCTTGATTATGCCGTGCATTTTGGCTAAGGTTAAATCTGTGAAAATCACCATCAACCTGCAGGAAGAAGAGTTTCCGGAAGAACGGCTTTCAATTGCCGAGATTCTGAAGAAAAAGAATTATTCGTTTCCGCACATCATCACCAGGCTGAATGGAAAGCTGGTCGAGCGCGGGCAGCGCGATTCGACCTATGCCCAGGATGGTGATGATGTCGAACTCTACCATCTCATCTCGGGAGGCTGAATCGATGAATAAAGCCCAGCTGCAGTCCGACTACGGTCGGTTCGCCGGTATCCCAGATCATATACAAGCTTCCTGACACCAATGATTGCCGGCCAAGCGTCATCTCCGCGGAGAGTTCCGCCTTGAGCGAATAGCTGAGCGGCGGCTGAGGCCCGAGCCAGTCAGAGGCATACGGACTGCTGTAAGTATATTCGTCCGACTCTGAGCCGAGAATTGTGAAGGTTCCTGCCGCTTTCAGGCTGAGGCGCTCTTTTGAATACCGCAGATCCGCGCGGAAAAGCATCCGGTCAGGCCCCAAAGGATAGGAAAACCAGGGCTGGACAACAGACCAGCCGAAATTCTGGTTCTGCAAAAAATACCGGGTGTAAAAAGCTTCGTTCGGGGCTGAAGCAACCCGACGGTACAGATAGGTTGATGCCCAATACCATTGCAGGCTGGCCTTCAGCCTTCCATCCAGCTGTTCCGGCCCCAGGCTGACCGCATAATCCTTCCGATAAAACCTGGCACGTTCCGAACTATGTCCGGGAATCAGCACTGCTTCAAGCCCCGCTTCAAATCCGAAGGCATTGGGGTTGGAGGCTGAGCTTTCAGAACCAAGCTGAAAATCGTCCATGAGAATGCCCCCCCAGGCTCTGAGGCGATCGGAGGGTTTCAGCTGGCCATCCAGCTTGAACATGACATTGGAACCGCCCGCGAAAAGATGATGATAAATGAGGAAAGGGCCAATATCCTGCAGATCGAGCGGAACTCCCGCAACCGTGTTGAACTCGGCAAGGCTTGCCGACCAAACGGGAAAATCGAATCCTATCTGATGCAGAAAGAGGGATTTGCCATCATTGCCTGATCTCCGCTGGGTGCTGATGGCGAGAAAATCGTACCGCAGACTGCCAGCGCTGAGCGGCGCTTCGAGTTCCGCAAGCACATGATCATACCAGGGATTGGCACCTGACACAGTCAGCGAATACGTCCCGGCGCCGATATTCACGGACCGGCGGCCGGCGGAAAAGCGCCAGCCATTCCCAACGCCTTCCACAAAGCCGACATTGGGGTAGTTGTTGGAAAAAAAGAAGGTCGTATAGTCGTTATTGATTGGAAGATTTACCAGGCTTCCGCCGAGAAACAGTTCACCGACATCCTGCTGAAGTTCAACTGACATGGCAGCAGACAGAGGGCCGCGTTTGAGGCTGAATCCAGCAGTCAAAAAAGCCGGCCGGCTGTAAAACCATTCAAGATAGGAAGCCGGAACCGGAGCTCCGGCAGCAAGAACTGGGCGGGTGGTCAATTCGACAAGAGGAGCAATATCCAGCCAGATACCTGCTCCGGAAACTGCCGTTTTCGGTTTTGTGCTTTCCTGGGAATACACATCCAGTGGGATAGCGAGCGCCAGCAGGATGAGCAGAAGGAATAGGGCTGTTCCGCAGCGTCTCTTTCCGGTCTTCATAATTCGCTTCCGCAGGCTCATGTTTTCTGAGCCATGCTGTCATGCAGATCAATGTCTTTTGCGTCCCAAGGATAGACAATCCAAACATCGCCTAACTGCTGGCCGACGATATAGTGGGCTACCTGCGGAGGCATGGTTCCGCGTTTTTCCTTGTTTTTATTGTGCAGAACAGCGACGGAAATCGCGGCGGGATGATGGCGGAGCAGTTCAGTAACGCAGTATTCCAGCGTTGTCCGCGAGTCATCGACCTCGTCGACGAGCAGAATCCGCTTTCCTGCCAGATGGCGTTCGGCTTCTTCAATCCATTGCACCTTGCGGGGAAATTCCGTGGGCTTGTCGTTGGCGTCATAATACGCGATACCGACGGCGAGGATGGGCTTGCCCAGAAAGGTTCTGATGATACGGGCGGGTATAAAGCCGCCGGTTCCTATGGCGACGATGACATCTGGCTCGAAATTACAGGCCGTAATCTGTTCCGCCATGCTTTTAGCTGTCTTGTGGATTTCCTGATAGGTAAAATAGCGCTTTTCCATGGATGGATATTAAAGCCTGTCGGACATTTTTGCAATCCAGGTTTCAGATTTTTGTTGAATTGCGCGCCTGCCCGCTTGACAATTTAATTGATAATGATTATCAATATCATTATGAACGAACGCGAAATCTTCGTCGGCTTCCTGAAACGGAAAGGATTGAAGATGACCCAACCCCGCGAGACAGTTCTGCAGGCTTTTCTGGCGCACGAAGGGCACCTGACAACCGAAGATATTCTCCACGCATCACGGATGATTGACGCTTCCATCGGCCAGGCTACCGTGTTCCGAACCATGAAACTGATAGCTGAAGCCGGGCTCGCCCGGGACGCCTGCCAGGACGAGGGGCCAAGGAAATATGAGCACGCCTATCAGCATTCGCATCATGATCATCTGCATTGTATCGGCTGCGGCAAGGTAATCGAATTTTTCGATCCCGGTATCGAGCAGGCGCAGGAAGTCATTTTCAAACAGTATGGTTTTACCGCAATCGGTCACCGGATGGAATTGCAGGGGTTGTGCGCGGAAT
>CAZZJJ010000130.1:0-5121 GCA_964654405.1 uncultured Treponemataceae bacterium | reverse complement strand
AACCCTGCTTTTGCTGGTAATCTTATGGAACGGGGCGCTCAGCGTCAAGTCTGCCGCAGAGGATGATTCATGAAAGGTGTTCTTGCTGATATAAAATCGAAAAGATTGCTTGCCTGTCTTCTTCTTTTTCTCGCCATCATGGCTCTCGTGTCCTGTTCTTCGGAAAAGACGAATGACAACGGCCGCCTCCACTTTCTATTCGATGATGCCTTCAGCCAGCTTTTCCCAGACCTGACAGCCAGGATTGAAAAAGCGGTTCAGGCAGGATCGGCCGGACAATCCGGTCCTGAACGCGGCAGGGTATCGCCCATTCCATCGCTCAAGGGCTCAATCAGCAATCTGATTAGCCAGTGGACTCAGAAGGGAGAACCAGCAACGATTATCGCAAGTCCGCTCGCCCAAAAACTCATTCTCGATGATGGACGGCTCCTGGGTTCCGCGGTGCTGGTCGTTCCTTTTGGCGATGTCGTCTACGACTATGAATCCTCCTATGCTAAAGTTGCCGAAAACCTGGCTGGCAGGCTGAACTCGATCCAGAAAAAAGAAAAAAGACAGGCGGTCTGCGGTGTGCTTTTTCAGGAAAATTTCATGCGGCAGGCGAGCGCTTTAGCGCGGCTTGAGGGGGTCTTGAAGCAGAAGGCGGAAGGTGCGTCGCTCATTATAAAAAAAGCCGCTCTCGATTCGGACACGGTCGATACGGACAGCCGCTTTACCGCTCAATTTGAGGCTATACTGAAGGAAAAGCCTGATGTTTTGCTTATAGCCATCGATCACCCGGAACTGGTTCAGCGCTGGAGTCGGGATTCTCAGCAGGATAGAGGAAAGCTGTTTTTTGCCGCGGACGCGAGCAGTTGGGGCGGTTTTTCATTTGACACCCGTTTGTTCAACCTGACAATTCTGGGAAATGAAGCTGTCATGGCGGACAGGGTTTTGCAAAAAGCCCGCTCAATCGTTTCTGGACAGCAGGTTAGCGAGAGTCCCGAGCTTGTCGCCCTTCCGATCAGAACAACATGGTTCCGAAAATAGTTTCAGCGTTTTGCTGAACAATTCCCGCAAGTTTTTCGGAAGTCGAATTTCTCAGGCTCGCGGCAATTTCATAGGTCCTCACGATATCGGCACTGGAGGCATGCTTGCCCCGAAAAGGTTCCGGGTTGAGATAGGGAGCGTCGGTTTCCAGCAAAAGCTGCGAATCCGGAACGATGCGCAAAGCCTCCCGCAGCCCTGACGCGTTTCGGTAACTCAGATTCCCGGCAAAAGACAGATAAAAGCCCTGCCTCAGTAACTGCTCAGCCTCAGCAGGTGAATAACTAAAGCAATGAATTATGACACTGAGGCTTGCGGCACTCGTCTTCAAGACCGAAAGTGTATCTTCAAAAGCATCGCGGGAGTGCACGATGAGCGGCAGGCTCCGTTCGCCAGCCAGTTCGATTTGCTGTTCAAAAAGGCGAATCTGAGCGTTGCGGCTTCCGGCCATGTGGAAATAATCCAGGCCGCACTCGCCCACCGCTGCAACCCGCCCACTGCCGCAATCATCCTTGAGGCGAAAGAGGCTTTCATCCGGATGTTCCAGAGCGGTCTGCGATGGCCAGATGCCGGCAGAAAATTTCAGCCAAGCATACCGGCCGAAAACTCCCAGCCGCGACGCAAGATCACCGGCTACCGTACCGACATCGACGATGAAAGGCTTGGGTGTGTCGGCTGAGCCCTGCCAGAGTTGGTCATATTCATCGAGCAGCGAAAAAAGTTTCTGGCGGCCGATTCGCTGTTCACAAAGCGAGAGATGCGCATGAGTATCGGTATACAGCAAATCAGCCTCCAGCCTGTTCAAGCGTTGCTATCAGGCATTTCTGCCCTCAGCCGTACGGATTACGATAAAGTCAAGCCCGTCCTGTGTTTTCGCGACCTGCACCGTATCGCCTTCGCGAATATCACCCGAAAGCACTTTTCTGGCAAGAGGGTTTTCAAGCAACGCCTGAATGGCTCGCTTGAGCGGGCGGGCGCCATAGAGCGGATCATAGCCCTCATTCGCGATAAAATCGCGGGCCTCGTCATCGATATTCAGCATGATGGACCGCTGTGACATTCTGTCGGCCAATTCCGCAAGACGCAGATCTGCGATTCTGCGAATCATGGGAGCATCCAGCCGGTCGAAAATGACAATTTCGTCAATTCTATTCAGGAATTCAGGCTTAAAGGCGGTTTTCAGCAAGGCATCGATACCCTGGCGGATTTCCTCGCGCCCCTTTGCTTCCAGAATCAAGTCCGACCCCAGGTTGCTGGTCATGATGATGATGGTATTCCTGAAGTCGACAACCCTTCCCTGTCCGTCGGTCAGCCGGCCGTCATCGAGTGTTTGCAAAAGGACATTGAAAACCTCAGGGTGCGCTTTTTCGATTTCATCGAAAAGCACTACAGAATACGGTCTGCGACGCACCGCTTCGGTGAGCTGGCCTCCTTCATCATAGCCGACATAACCGGGAGGCGCTCCTATCAGCCTGCTGACCGAGTGCTTTTCCATATACTCGCTCATGTCGATTCTGGTGAGCGATTTTTCATCATTGAACAAAAACTCGGCCAGTGCTTTTGCGAGTTCCGTCTTGCCGACGCCGGTCGGCCCGAGGAAAAGAAAGGAGCCCAGCGGTTTTCTCGGATCGGAAAGCCCCGCGCGGTTTCGCCTGATGGCGTCTGACACGGCACGAAGTGCTTCTTCCTGGCCTATTACCCGCATCGCCAGCTTCTGTTCCAGCTCGACATATTTCTGCAGTTCGCTTGAGAGCATTTTGGACACCGGGATTCCAGTCCAGTTTGAAACAACCCGGGCAATATCGTCTTCGGACACTTCCTCGCGGAGCAAAGTCTGCCCCTCTGCCCTGGACTTGAGCTCGCTGGTCAGAGCCTCGAGTTTTTTCTGCGCTTCAACCAGCCGCCCGTATTTAATCTCGGAGGCTTTTGCCAGATCCCCTTCCCGGAGTTTCCTATCAGCTTCCAGTTTCAGCTCTTCAATTTGCTGTTTCAGATTCCGGATCTCGCTGATCTTCTGCTTTTCGGCTTCCCACTTCATTTTCATGCTGTCGCGCTGAGCTGTCAAATCTGCAATTTCCTTACGCATTTTCGCAAGCCGCTCGGCGGATGCTGCATCAGCTTCCCGCTCCAGCGCCTGGGCTTCCATTTTAAGTTGAATGAGCTTGCGCTCCAGAACATCGAGGTCAGTCGGTTGGCTTTCGATTTCCATTTTAAGACGGGAAGCGGCTTCATCCACTAAATCGATTGCTTTGTCAGGCAAAAAACGGCTGGTGATATAGCGGTCCGAAAGCACTGCAGCAGCGATGATCGCGTCGTCCCTGATACGTACTCCATGGTGCACCTCATATCGCTCCTTCAGCCCGCGGAGAATCGCGATTGTGGCTTCGACGCTGGGAGGAGCGCAGTAAACCGGCTGAAACCTTCGCTCGAGGGCGGCATCCTTTTCGATATGCTTGCGGTACTCGTCCAGCGTTGTCGCGCCGATAGCGCGCAGTTCGCCGCGAGCGAGGGCAGGCTTTAAAAGGTTGGAAGCATCCATCGCGCCTTCAGCTGCGCCGGCGCCCACCAGTGTATGCAGTTCATCGATAAAGAGAATGATTTTCCCATCCGATTTCTGGATTTCTTCAATGACCGCCTTCAGCCGTTCTTCAAATTCGCCGCGGAACTTCGAGCCGGCAACGAGCGCGCCCAGATCCAGCGCAAGGACAGTCTTGTCCCTGATGCTGTCGGGCACATCGCCTTCCATTATCCGCCGGGCAAGCCCCTCAACGATGGCGGTTTTTCCGACACCCGGCTCGCCGATGAGTACCGGATTGTTTTTCGTTCTGCGTGACAGCACCTGCATGACACGGCGGATTTCCTCATCCCGGCCGATAACCGGGTCAAGCTTGCCGGCTCGCGCAAGAGCGGTCAGATCCCGCGTAAAACGCTCGAGGACACGGTACTTTTCTTCGGCTTCCTGGTCAGTCACCCGGCGGTTGCCGCGGATGCTTTTCAGCGTCGCCAGTATGCGGTCCTTGGTTATCCCCAGCTGTTTCAAGAGCTCGGCCGCGGGGCACTCGACCGCGAGAATACCAAGCAGAAGATGCTCGGCGGCCACAAACTCATCCTTTATGGCAGCCGCTTCAGCTTCAGCCTTGGCTATGGCTTTAGATGCCGCGGGCGAAAGATAAACCTGACTGGCTGAACCATAGGCCTTGGGCAATTTTTCAACCCGAGCGCCAAGCTCGCTTGAGAGCGAAGCAATGTCAACCCCGATGCGTTCGCACAGTGAAGGGATGACCCCTTCCTCCTGATCCAGCAGAGCAAGGAGGATATGTTCTGGCTCAACGCTCGGATTGTCATGGTTCTGGGCAAGGGAAGCGGCATCGCGCACGGCTTCCTGCGCCTTAAGAGTAAATTTTTCATAATTCATTGAATTAACCTCGGCAGGATATAGTTTTCATCTATAAGATACAAAACATTAAAAAAAACGGCAAATTTCAGAACGGAAAAGGATTGCCGCGCTCCATTGGATTCTTCGCAAATCCGGGATAGAATACTGGTCATTATGGAAGATTTCAAAGCGGTCATATTGCATGGTTTTTCGAATGAAGAAGCCCTGACCATCATGCGGGCGGTAAAAAGCCTTGGAATTTCGGCAAGCCAGACAGCCTTTGCCACAACAACACCCACCAGCCTGCAGTGGAAGGTGGAATATCTCCTCGAGCATCTGCACGAGGAGCACGCGATGATGCAGACCAGACTGGCGGAGCAAAAAAAAGCCGGACACTGATCCGTCCGGCTTGTCCACAGTTTATTCTGGATCGAAATCGGGAATTTTTTCCTTGAGCGCTCTGATAAAATCCTCGCCCTTGACGCCCTGTTTGAGCGCGATAAACACGACATTATCACGACCGGAAATGGTACCGAGCACTTCATCCAAGCCCATGTTGTCGATAGCCAGGGCTACCGAATCACTGTGACCGGAAAATGTACGGACTACAACCAGACTTTCATTCCAATCGACTGAAACATATCCGCGCAAAAAATCCTGAACCAGGTGGCGCTCGGATTCTTTCCGTTCCTCATCCGACGGAATCGTGTAATAGTAGCCGG
>CAZZJJ010000129.1:0-5131 GCA_964654405.1 uncultured Treponemataceae bacterium | reverse complement strand
CCATCGTGGAAACACGACGACAAGCGGCTCGATTCGCTGATTTATTGAATTTACCGGCAGGGCACCTTTTTATATTTGTCAACGACAGACTCAAAACCTGCCTCAAGGCATTCGCTGAAAGCTGAAGCCGCTTTCGGGAAAATGGCCGTATCGAGCAGCAGCCGCTCGTCTTTTGAAAAATCGGAGAGGACATAGCCGGCAATATCGTCGTGATCGGGACGGCCGATGCCGAAGCGCATGCGCGCAAAATCCCGGGTGCCCAGATACTTTTCCATTGAGCGCAGGCCATTGTGCCCGCCCAGGCCGCCGGAAAACTTGAAACCGAAAAAGCCAAATGCCATTTCCAGTTCGTCATGGATGGCCATGATTTCTTCAGGCTTGAGCCTGAAAAAGCGTACGCATTCGGCGACACTTTCACCGGAATTATTCATATAAGTTTCAGGCATGAGAAAAAAAATTCTGGTGCCGCCTACATCGCGGGAAGCCAAGTGCCCCTTGAATTTTCGTTCCCAGGAAAGCTGAACGCTGAAGGGGAGGCTGTTCAGAAACAGCCATGCGACATTGTGTCGATTGTTAGCATATTCCTTGCCAAAATTCCCGAGAAAAGCATATAGTCTGATCATTGCAGTATGTATAATACCGTACTTTTCGCGCTCTGATAAGAGCAGACAAGGAGCACCCCTGATGACCGACAGCCTGGAAAGCGCCTTCGAATTTGGCAGTGACGGAATTACCCGGCTTGTTTTCAAGGCAGGCAGAGATTTTGAATGCACTGAGCCGCTGCTGGAGCTTGGCGATTTTGATCTGCGGAAATTGCTGGAGAATGCCATGGATACCGAAGGCAAGTCTCTGGCTGACATGGCGGAACAAACAGGTGCGGCACTTTCTGATTTTTTTAACACGCGCAGGCGCTTTGTTCTGGCCAACGGCTGGCAGTCCTGGTCTTTTTCAGGCGAATTGTGCGGCCGTGAACGACCGAGCCGCGCTTGGTACAAGCGGGTGCTCAACGTTTTTGTCGACCATCCTGCGGAGAAGGCTTTGCGAAGCCGGGCGCGGCGCGCTGCCGCTCCATGGGAAAAGCCTGCGGTCCTGTCCCATTTTTTCACCGTTCTGCGGGCAGAGGGTCTCCGTCTCGCGCTTGTTTCCGACAATGTGCCGCGGCTTGGCGATCTGCAAAACCAAGCTCAGCTAGGCGGAGCCTTGGTTACATCAGCGATACCGGCTGTACCGGAGCAAACCTCAGCAAGCATCCTTCCTCCCATCAGCTTTACAATCGGGAAAACGAACATCGGCATCTTTGCGTACGCAGAGGGCGGTAGTTTCAAAAAAGGGCAGACGGTTGCGCGCATCGCCCTTATAGCCGCTCAGGGATATTTCGATTTGAAAGAGCAGCTGGCGCGGCTTTTCGGCGCTTCTTCCCGCTTTGAAGATCACCGCTTTCTCATGGGGAGAGGCACGGCGACAAGTGCAGACGGCGCGCATAGACACATCACCCCCATCGGAGGCTTCGAAACCTGGTACAACCACTATCTCGCCATCGATGAAGGCCTCATCCGCGCTGACCTGCGGGCTATCGGCTCCAACGACAATCTCATCAACAGCATGTTTATCAGGCAAGGGAAGCCTGCCGTCTACCAGATCGATGACGGCTGGGAAGTCCAGGTTGGCGACTGGCGCCCGCATTTAAAAAAGTTTCCGAACGGCGTTGACGGGCTTGCCCGCGAGATTGAAGCAAGCGGCTACATACCGGGTATCTGGCTTGCGCCCTTCCTCGTCATGCCGGAAACGCCTGTCGCCCGCGAGCATCCCGAGTGGCTGCTCAAGGATGAAAGCGGCAAGCCGGTTCTGGCTGGCTGGAATCAGGGCTGGGGCGGTGATGTCTATTGCCTGGATTTATCCCGTCCGGATGTCGAGGCGTATCTGCTTTCGCTGTTCGACACGGTGATCAACGAATGGGGCTACCGCTATTTGAAGCTCGACTTTCTCTACGCAGGCCTTATGCGTGGTGTTCATTCCGGCAGAAAGGGCGGACACTGGGAGCATTACACGAACATGCTCCAGAGGATTACGTCCATGAACAAAGATCGGAACGGAAAGCCTGTCGCATTCCTCTCCTGCGGAGCTCCCGTGGAGTCGACGAGCCCGTTCATGCCGCTCATGCGTATCGGTGCGGATACGCTCGAACGCTGGGACTGGTGGCAGCTCAAACTGATCGGTCATCAGGGCAGGCCCTCAGCCAAAGTGAACATGGGGCACAGCATCGCCCGCTCTCTGCTCGACAAAACCTTGCTCTTGAATGATCCCGATGTGGTATTTTGCAGGACCCATAAAACCAGTCTCGCCGATCATGAAAAATTCCTGGTAGGCATGGTCGCGAAAATGTTCGCTTCGCAGATCATGTTTTCCGACGATCCAGCTGAATTTTCGGAGGTCCCGCCAACCGACAAGCCCGGCGCGCTTTCCGAGGCGGCCTTTACCCGCGAACTTTTAGCTTTGTACGGCCAGGTTGAAAATCTCAATTTTTGTGTCGAACGGTTTTCGTATTTCAGCCCCGATGTCTACCGATTTGCCAGCGAAGATGGCCGTGTCTACGGCGCTATCAACCTTTCCTCAAAATCGCAAGCGCTGACCATTGATATTCCAAACACTGATCAGATGAAGCCGGCTGTTCTCCCTGCGCATTCTCTGGTGATTTTCGGATTGCCTTCTGGAAGATAAGCCTTTATACTGGCGTACAATATGGAAAAGACCATCTATGTGATCGGCCATAAGAATCCGGATACCGATTCCGTGGTTGCCGCCGCGGCGTACGCGAGTCTGAAAAATGCACAAGGGATCAAGAATGTCATTGCCGCCCGCGCCGGGGCGGTCAATCCGCAGACTGAATACATTTTTCACCGCTTCGGTGTGCCTCTTCCGGAATTTATCCCCGACCTGGTACCCAAAGTCGATTACTATCTGAAGCAGGAACCCGTATGTGTGGATGAAAACATGCCGCTCTGGGACGCGCTTGCGATTATGGAACAATCCGCCAGCCAGGTGCTTTCGATTGTCGACAGCGAAAACCATTACCGTGCGATGCTGCACTACAATGCCTTCGCCCGGAATATTCTCACCAAAATAAATCCGCGCAGAAAAGCTGTCATCCCCACATCGCTCCACCACCTGGTCAACACGATAAAAGCCCAGCCGGTGGTGCTCTTCGACCCTGACAGCATTTTTAACGCCCGCATGGTGGTTGCGGCGCTCAGTACGGAAAAATTCAAGGATTATATTAACGCGGAGCCGGCCCACAACAAGATCGTGCTGGTCGGTGACCGCGAAGAAGCCCAGCGCATTGCGGTGGAAGCGGGTGTCCGCGCCGTGATAATAACCAACGGAATCTTGCCCAATAAGGAAATCCGGGAGCTTGCCGAGCAAAAAAAGGTTTCGCTCCTCGCTTCACCCTATGACACCTCTTCGACATCCCTGCTTGTCCTCTATTCCGCGCCGGTCATTACAGTGGCAGATGAAACCATCGCGCCGCTCGGCCGACGGGACTGGATCAAGACCGCCAAAGCCGCGCTCGCCAAATCCCCGAGCCGCTGTGTTCCCGTTGTGGACGAGAGCAACCGGGTTGTCGGCATGTTCTCTGAAAGCGATTTAATTCAGGAAGCCAATATCGAAATTATCATGGTGGACCACAACGAATTTTCGCAGGCGGTGGAAGGTATCAATCACTACCGGATACTCGAAGTGATCGATCATCACCGGCTTGGTTCGTTCACCACGACCTACCCGATTACTTTCATCAACCGGGTTGTCGGTTCCACCAGCACGATTGTTGCAGGCATGTACCGAGAAACCAGAACACCGCTGACCAGGGCGATGGCCTCCATTCTGCTGTGCGGCATTCTGTCTGACACCCTGGTGCTGAAGTCGGCTACCACGACGGATGTGGACCGCGACATTGCCGAATATCTGGCGAGCATCACGGACCTCAACATCGCCGAGCTGGGTCAGGACATCATGGCATCCGCCTCCGAGGCCGCCCGCCTTCCTATCGAAAAGATGGTGCGCGTTGACCGCAAGGAATATGAATCTTCAGGGAAAAAGCTTTCCGTTAGTCAGATCGAATTGACCAGCTCCTCCGAAATCATGGAGCGCGCACAAGAAGTGCTGGAAGGCCTTGTGCAATTGCGGATGGAAGCCGGCTGTTATCTGGCGGCCTTGATGGCTACCGACATCACGAAGCTGGAAAGCACGCTCTTTATCGATGCTGAAAGCGAATTCTTCTCCTATGTAACGTTCCCCTCGCCGCAGAAGGGTATCTACATTCTCAAAGATATACTTTCGAGGAAAAAACAGCTCATGCCGGCTTTGTTCGAGATGGTGGAGCGAGCAAGAGAACGCTGAAAATTGCTCAGCGAATCGCTCCGCTCGCAAGCAGGGGCAGGGCGATAAAGTTGCCGATCATGCCGCCGATGCTGGACAGAAAGAAGACGAGCAGAATGTGCGTGACACGGTTGGAGTAAAAGCCTTTCAAACTGGTGATATCGTCGGACAGCCGCTCAAAATCCGCGACCGTGGGTTTTCGGAAATACCCCTCTGCGATGCCCGCGAACAGCCCGATGCCGACCAGCGGGTTTAAGGTTGCTATCGGCGCCAATAAAAACGATACCGCGATTGTCCCCGGATGCGCCAGGCAGAGCGCCGAGCCGATCGCAGCCAGCGAGCCGTTCAGCAAAACCCATTTGAGCATCAGTGCGAGGCTCGCCTGAGTGCCGGAACGAAAAAAGCCGATAACAATCAGCGCAACAATGATAGCGGGGATAATCCAGCCTGCGGCTTTGGACAATTTGGAAGGCGGCGGCACCGAATCGATATCGCCGACATCTGCTGAAGCTTCACCGGCGGCCAGCTTTCGCATCCAGGCTTCAATTCCTGCCATGTGGCCTGCGCCGACAACCGCGACCACGGTACCAGCCGGCGCCTGGAAAATCTTGGACGCGAGGTATCTGTCTCGTTCATCAATCAGCACTTCCTTGACCGATGGCAGGTAGTCGGCCAGCTCAGCCATCATTTGTTCAAGCTCGCTCTGTTCTTTCAGGTGCTCGATCTCGCTTTCGCTGAGTTTTTCATTGCTGAAGGC
>CAZZJJ010000128.1:0-5138 GCA_964654405.1 uncultured Treponemataceae bacterium | reverse complement strand
TATCCGCGCATGATGTTCCTTTTGTCACTGTATGATCAAATATCTTTTGAATGATTCGGATTGCCGCTTTGAGCGATATTCGGCTGGATGCTGGGGGTCCCGAATTTGAAATACTTGTACGGATGGAGATCCAGCGCGTTTTGATACCATCCTTCAATATAATCGATGTCGATGACGGAGACCCCAAAGCCATGATAAATCGGAAGCACGGCAGCCTGTTGCAGCAGGATTGTTTCAGCTTCAGCCAGGAGATTCATCCGTTCAGTGCCTTCCGCGCCGTAGGATTTTGCAAGACTCTGTGAAAATTCAGCGCTGGCATATCCTGCGTCATTGAGGGGCGAATTTTCAGTCCACATCTGCAAAAAGGCTTCGGGGTCGGCAAAATCGCCAATCCAGGTGGTATGGGCAAGGGTCATTTCAGGAATATTCTTCATTTCGGCTATCGCAGCATAGTATTCAGCTGGATGAAGCGACAGTCCTTGTACTATGAGGCCTGGGAGCGCTTCCCATGCTGATTTGAAAAGCGAAACAATCCGCCGGTTTTCCTTGCTGTCTGCATAAAAAATCTGAATTGCCGGCAAGCCTTTGCCTTCAGGATATCCTGCTTCAGCCAGAAGCTGCATTGCTTCAGTCTTGTTGCTGGTTTCGATTCCCTTTGCCTTGCTGTACCCGGGAAGCGGCAGCACGAGTGTTGTTGCGGGTACCGAATAGACTTCTTTGCTTCGAATGTTGTTCCACGGCAACAGCAGGGCGAGCGCTCTTCGAACCTTTGGATCGCTCCACGGTTTCACTGAACAGTTGAAGAACCAGTAATTCGTGCTGAAGACAGGATTTACCTGAATAGCTTCTTCCATCAGGATCGAATCATAATCGCCGATTCCGAAGAGCCAGTGGGCGTTGCCATTGTTGAACATGGTGCTGGCAATGGCGTCATCTTCGGAAAAAAGCATTTTCATGCGTTCAATCGAGACTGAAGCCTTGTCCCAGTAAAATTCATTTTTTGCAAGGATTATTTCATCGTCAGAAAATTTCTCAAATCGATACGGGCCGTTGACTGGAAAGGGAATGCCATCTGAAAAATTATCATGTGCGAGCATCGATGGATGGATCGGCGCAAAAGCGTGGTGGCAGAGAAGACGGGTAAAATAGGCGGCGGGGCGCTTGAGCCGTACAACGAGGGTTTTCATGCTGACCGCTTCGATATTCACATGTTCTGGATTGGTATCCCTGCCGGTCCGGAACTCTTCTGCCCCATCAATAATGTCGAAGAATGTCGCGTAATCCGCATTCATTTTCAGCATTCGCATCCATGAATCGCGGAAATCGCGGGCAAGCAGGGGGCTGCCGTCCGACCAGAAGGCGTTGTTTTTTATTACGAAAATATAGGTCAGGCCATCTTTGGATTTTGACCAGGTGGCGACCGCTGCATTGACAGGTTCAAGCGTGGCTGGGTCATAGCTGAACAAACCCTCGTAGAGCGCTGTAAACAGCTGGGCTTCCGATGAAAAGATAGCTTTATGGGGGTCGAATTCGGGAAGGGATGTGCCGTATACTGTTACAAACTCATCGGGATTTTCCGATTGTCCGAACACGAAAGCGGGAAGAAGAAACATGAGGGCCAGCAGCAGTATTGCTGAGGCAAAATATCTGGTTTTCATTGCTTCAAGTATGCGATAAATTTAGAAGGAAGGCAACAGCCATGGGATTGGCAAAAGAGTTTGACAAGGAAATTCTTGTTATGGGTGTACTTGTCAGCGATTCCATAATCGAAAGTCAGGCTATGGAGGCGCTGCAGGCAAATTTTGGTTCGATAGATGTGATGACCGAGCACGAGATTTTCACCTGGACTGACTACTATAATCTTGAAATGGGCCAGCCAATCAGCCGTTTTTTCCTTTGTTTCCAAAACCGAGTTGCGCCTGATCGCCTTGCTGAAATCAAGCTTCTGACGAATGATATCGAATTGAACTATGCCGTTGACGGGAAGCGGAAAATCAATCTGGATCCCGGTCTTTTGGCGCCGGGGCGGTTCTGCCTCGCCACAACCAAGGATCGTGCGCATCGGATTCCTCTCAAAGATGGCATTTACGCCGAGCTCACCCTGATTTTTCAAAAAAAGGAATTCCATCCTCTGCCGTGGACCTATCCGGACTGGGCTTCGGAGCCGGTTCGGAACATGCTCGCCGATTGGAGAAAAAAGCTGTTTCTTTAATCGATTTTTCTGATGAATTTGAATTAAAAGTGCAAGTTCCGCGCGTAGTATAAGTATGGAGCTGAATTTTGACGCAATGCAAAGAAGGGATTTGTGCATGGCTTGTTTTCTTGCCTGCACGGTTTTGCTGTTTGCCTTTGCATGTTCGTCTTGTTCCGCTATGCAGCGCTGGTATGTACACCGTCTCGAGATAGCGATGCCGCAGATTCCGGCTGTCTGGGATCATATCGCGCCTCCGGTGTATGAACTTGCGTGGACTGATGAAGAGGGGCAGGCGCGGACAGCCTATGTGCCCTCGGGGCAGAGCGCTGTCGTTACAGTAGCGCGCGGTGTCAAACAGGCTGTTTTAGCATTTCCGATAGTGTTCCAGAAACGGTTGAAACCCGCAGGCGGCCTTTACCCTGATTATCTTAAATACCCTGGACGCCCTTTCCCGAGCGATGAGCCCGACGAGCTCACCATCGATTTTGAAGGAGGATATATAGCTTCAGTTGCCAGCATAATTGCTAAAGCGGGTTTCAATCCGTGGATTTTGAGATTGAGCTGCTTAAAACAGGACTGGATATCCCGGCACGCTGATCCCTGGGGTGTTGATCCTGCGCTTGCCGCATCACGGCTCATTGATGGAACGTATTCATCTGCAGTCTTTTCGCAAAAAGCCGAATCCGTAACCGTGTCGCTGCCGCCGCCAGCTGGCTGGCTGCCGGCGAGCCCCTTTGCGAGACTTCGTGAAGAAGACGGGAAGATACTGGCCGAGGTGAACGAAGGATTCCATCTTTTTTACCGATCCGATCAAATAGCCATGGTGTCTGCCAGCGAGGGCAGGGTTGTATTACAGGTTTCTCGTATTTCCAGCGGGCAAGCTGATGGTGAAAACCGTGCCTTGCCCGACGACGCTTTCTACTGATGCAGTACCGCCATGAGCTGTAACTATATGTTTGACAATGGCAAGACCGAGGCCTGTACCGCCGGTCGACCGGTTTCTGGATTTATCCACACGGTAAAAGCGTTCAAAGATATGATCCAGGTCTTTGGCGGGAATTCCCGCGCCATGGTCGCGGACTGAAATTATGAGTGTATTATCCTTTGTTGAGGCTGAAACTTCGACAGCAGTGCCTGGAAAAGAATATTGCAAAGCGTTGCCAACAAGATTGGTCAGCGCTTGCTCAAGAAGGCCTGAATTTACCTGTGCTTCCAATTCCTCGGGGCAGGCAATCAGAATGGGCATGTTTTTTTCTCTGGCCTGATTAGCGAGTGCTGTTTTCACAACTTCCAGAATGGGCCGGATTCGGCATGGCTCTTTGATAATCCAGGTGCCAGGGTCACGTTCAAGCCGAGAGAGGAGAAGCAGATCCTTGATGATTTCTTCCATTCTCAGTGCGCTGTGGTGAATGATCCCCGATTGTTCGCGCAGTTGCGAGAATAGATCCCCATCAGCCGATGTTGGTTCGGCATGAGCCAGCGTGTCCGACATGATTTCTGCGTAACCTTTGATAACCTGCACCGGCGTTCTGATTTCATGGGACACATTGGTAACAAAATCCTTGCGGATTCTTTCCAGCCTCCTGATTTCGGTTACATCACTGACAATAGCGACGATACCATGGGTTTCTTCATCTTCGAATGGGGATGCATGAACAGTGTAGTGCCGCTCTCCATTTTCGGAAAAAAAAGGAATTTCACGGGTTATCAGGCGTTTTTCATGGGAGCATGTTTCAAAAATTTCGTTTATGAGGGAATTCCGAAGCCCTTTGAGGACTGACTGGCCAATACACTGTGTTCTTTCCGTTTCATTGATGCCGAACAATCCGGCGGCCGCCTTGTTGACTTCCTGAATCCGAAGAGATTCGTCGGATGCAATAATGCCTTCGCTGGCTGATTCCAGAATTGCCTCATAACGCGAGCGCATCCTCCGGTTTTCAAGAGAGCGGCTCAGAATCTTTTTTGCCATGGTATCGAGCGCTGCATTGATCGGAAGCAATTCCCGAGGAATGCTCTTGAGTTTGATTTCAGAAAAAGATTCCGAATCTGAATACTGTTCAGCCTTTTCAGTCAGCTTGAGAATTGGTATGGTTACGGATTGCTGAATCAACAAGCTTGCCGCAACTGAAAAGAGAGCAACCAGTACCAGGAATATCGGGGGAATCCAGGCAAGACCCGAAAGCCGTGCAAAAAAAGAGGGCAGAGGCATCGCAAGCCGAAGAACAGATCCTGCGGAAGATTTATACAAAGCAAGCGGTACCGCAGCGTAGAGCGTTCTCATCCCGGTAGTCGCGGAAATACGGACGGCCCAGGAGGACTTTCCTTGCAGAGCAGCCGCAACTTCTGGGCGTAAAGCGTGATTTTCCATAGAAGCAGGATCTGCTGATGAATCCGAAAGCACCGTGCCGTCCGCAGCAATAAGTGTCAGCCGTATGCTGCCCGAGTTTGGAAGCTGGTGAAGATCAAAAGCTTGGGACGAATCTGATGTTATGAGGGCGGATGCCAAATAAGCGCTTTCCAAAAGATAGCGCGAGCTTGATGCTAGATATGCCCGGTCTGCAAGCAAAGCGCCGGCTGTCATGAGCAAAAGTGTGAGCGTTAGAATAGCAACATTAACCAGAAGCACGGTCTTGCGGAACATGCTGGGTTTCATCACGAGTCCTTGAGTCGGTATCCGATGCCTCTGATTGTCTCGACAAGGTCAGCCAGCTCATTGAGTTTCCGTCGAATTGAAAGAATGTGGACATCGATGGCGCGGTCGGTAACCGGATAATCAGGACCTTTGACATGGTTGATAATTTGCTCGCGCGTAAAAACTCTGCCAGGCTCTCTGACCAGCAGTTCGAGAATACCGAATTCCGTCGCTGAAAAATCAACCGGTTTCCCCGAGACCGTGACCGAGTGGCGCTCTTTGTTGATGGCGATGCCGCGATGTTCGAAAACG
>CAZZJJ010000127.1:0-5170 GCA_964654405.1 uncultured Treponemataceae bacterium | reverse complement strand
GCCTCCAAATCCTAACGATAAAGAAATTCCATCGTCGCTCCTCATTCAATGCATGCAGGATGAGGTCTGGTATGCGGACGCAAGCGGGCACTTTACTTTGGCCAACCCCTGCGCCTGTGAAGCCTTTGCCCTTGAAAATATTCATAATCTCGACATTGCCGAGTTCGCTGCAAGCCTCGAAGTCTTTCGTTCCGACGGCAGTCCGAGGCCGATTGACGAAGCCCCGCCGCTCAGGGCTCTGCGGGGGGAATCGGTCATCGAGCAGGAGGAAATTGTCAGGCTTCCCAAAAGCGGACAGCTTCGATACCGGCTGGCAACCTCAAGCCCGGTACGGGATTCCGAAGGGAATGTAATCGGCTGTGTTTCGATTGTCCACGATATCACTGACAAGAAACAGACAGAGCTTCGCCTTGAGCGTGAAAGGGCGTTTTTTGATCATCTGATCGAAGCGGCGCCGGAAGGAATCGCCATCACGGACAAGGCCGGCATCATTTTGAAGAGCAATGCTGAATTCAGTCGAATTTTCGGCTATTCGCAGGAAGAGGCGCTTGGCAGGCAGATCGATGACCTTATCGCAACGCCGGAAAATGAAGCCGAAGCCAGAAATCTTACAGCCTCTCTCATGCATGGCAGATCCGTGTCGCTGGAATCACAGAGAAGGAAAAAAGACGGCAGTCTGCTTGATGTCTGGGTTATCGGAGCTCCAATAATCGTGAGCGGACGGGAAGAAGCGGTTTTCGCCATCTACCGGGATATCAGCGAAAAAAAGAAAAACGAGCGTGCGCTGGAAAAAGAGACTGCCCGGTTGAAAAGCCTTGTCAGCATCCTTCAGCATCAGTCCGACAGCCTGCAGGAATTTCTGAATTACGCGCTGGACCAGGCAATCCGGCTCACGGATAGCAAAATCGGCTATATCTATCACTACAGTGAAGAAAAGCAGCACTTTTCTTTGAATACCTGGTCCCGCGATGTCATGCCAGCATGTACGGTCATTGATCAAGTAAAAGAATATGACCTCCGCGATACTGGTTTCTGGGGTGAAGTCGTGCGTCAGCGAAAGCCCATCATCAACAACGACTTCGCCGCGCTGAATTCCTATAAGAAAGGCACGCCGGACGGCCATGTGCCGCTCAGAAAATTCATGTCCATACCGGTTTTCTCTGACGGCAACATTGTGGGGGTAGTCGGACTCGCTAATAAAAACGATGACTACACAGAAACCGATATTCTTCAGACATCCCTCCTGATGGAAGCTGTCTGGAAAGTTGTCGACAGGATCAAAGCTGAAGATGCGCTGAAAAAGCTGAATGATGAGCTCGAAAAACGTGTTTCCCAGCGGACAGCCGCGCTTGAATCAGCCAACAAGGAGCTTGAATCGTTTTCCTATTCCGTATCCCATGATTTAAAGGCCCCGCTCCGCGCCATAGAAGGTTTTACCGAAATTTTTCTGAATGAATATGGCAGTTCGGTGCCGCCGGAAGGGCTTAGACTGCTGGAGCGCGTCAAGAAAAACGCCCTTCACATGAATGACTTGATCGAATCCCTGTTGGGCCTTTCGAGAATCACGCAATGGGACATGGATAGCAGGATGCTGGACCTGTCAGCGCTGGCTTCTGAAATCCGGGATGAAATGAGCCCCGCATGGAGCAGCCGAGAAATCCAATTCGACATAGAGCCTGGCATGAAAACACGGGGTGACGCGCGCCTTCTGAGAATAATCCTGCAGAATTTGATCGGCAACGCGGTAAAATTTACCTCGCGGAATAAGGAAGCGCGAATCAGCATCGGATCAACACTCAATTCCGAAGGGCAGACCGAATATTTTGTCCGCGATAATGGTGTCGGCTTTGACATGAAATACAAGGATAAGCTCTTTGTCGCCTTCCAGCGCCTGCATTCCGACAAGGATTTCCCAGGGAGCGGAATCGGGCTGGCCAATGTTGCCCGCGCAGTACGGCGGCATGGCGGCACCATTCGGGCTGAAAGCGAGCCTGACCGGGGAGCGGCGTTTTATTTTACCATCCCTCCTCTGGCTCCTGAATTTGCTTAGAAATTGTCAATCAGCTCCCAGCTTGAGCCTTTTTTTGTGCCTTCTACTTTATCCTGCGTCAGGTAGCCGACAACTCCCGTCTTGAGCAATTCAATCGCTTTGTCAATTTCGCTGATTCTGAAAATGAAAACGGCATGATTGTCGCTTTTTTCGCCGAAACCATAGACATATTCAATATTGAGTCCATTCGCCTTCAGAATTTCCAGAATTTTCATGAACCCGCCCGGCCTGTCTTCTGCCTTGAGCGCGAATACTTCCACCGAGTTCGCGAAATACCCCTGCTCTTTCAGCAGTTTCATGGCTACATCGAATTTATCCACAATCAGGTGAACCGTGCTGAATTCGCGGCTCTCCGTCACAAACAGACTGCGAATATCGATATCGGCCTGCCGCAGAAGTTTTGCCATCTCATAAAGCTTGCCAGCCGTGTTTTCCAACACCACATTGATCTGCTGTATTTTCATTGGGTCCTCCTTTCATGACATAACGTACTATAAATTTTATCATAAAGAGTGTCACGCAGGAAGGAAGATCGCTGACTCCGGGTCTATTTCAATCAGTACCCTTTCCTCTTCCTTAAATATTGAGTTCCCTGGTGCAAAAGGTATAAAAGCTAAAAGCTGACCATACTCACCAAGTTCCAGCCTGTATTCGACATGCCCGCCCATAAATACCGAAGAAATAACGGTACCTGATAGTTTTGAAGTATCATTGGCGCGGTACGGAGCCAGCTGAATGTGTTCAGGTCTCACAACAAGCACCGCGTTTCCAGCTTTGTTGATTTTCTCGCTTTGCTGAGCTCTCGCGGAAAACGACCACCCATTCGATGTTTTTACCGTAACAGTCTTGTCTTCAACCCTGTCTACGGGAAGGGTAATCGTATTGGCCTGCCCAATAAAGTCAGCAACAAATAGCGACTGTGGATTGCGATATAAGTCCATTGATGTGCCGATTTGTTCGACCTTTCCTCGATTCATGACAATTATTCTGTCAGCCATAGTCAGCGCTTCAGCCTGATCATGTGTTACATAAAGACAGGTTATTCCGAGTTTTTTCTGGATACGCCTGATTTCAGTGCGCATATAAATCCTCAGTTTGGCATCGAGGTTGGATAGAGGTTCATCCATGAGGAGCAATTTTGGTTCCATGACCAGAACACGGGCAAGCGCAACACGTTGCTGTTCCCCGCCGGAAAGTTGATTGGGAAACCTGTTCCCTGCTCCAGCCAGCCCTACAAGCGCAAGCGCGTCTTGAACTTTGTTCTTTATCTCCGAATCCTTCTCACCACGGGATTTAAGTCCATAGCCAATATTATTGTACACACTCATGTGGGGAAACAACGCGTAGTTCTGAAAGACAAACCCAATACCTCGCTTATTTACGGGAACATTGGTCATATCTTCACCCTGAATCATTATTTTCCCCGATGAAGGAAGTTCAAACCCTGCTATCATTCTGAGTGTCGTAGTTTTACCGCAGCCCGAAGGCCCTAAAAAGACTATCATCTCGCCTTGTGAAACAATAAGATTGACCGAGTCAACAGCCTTGATTAATTCAGCATCCTTTTTAAATACTTTAGTTACCTGATAGAGTTCAAGCGCCTGTGTTGCCATATATCTGCTCCTGAGAAGTACCAAATTTTCTGGTTGTCAATTTCATCAATGCCATCATTATTGAATCAGCAATGAATACAAGAACGATGAGAACAATGGAAAACGCTGAAGCCTGTGAGAATTGCAGTTCTGTCATGCTTTCCAGAATCCTTGTGGTCAGCAATGTCCATCGGACCGAAACAAGGAAAATTGTTGCGCTGATAGCGGTCATGCAATGGATAAATAGATAACGCATGCCCGCAAGCACTGCTGGAATAATGAGAGGAATTGTCACATGAAGAAAGGTTCTTGTAGTATCGGCGCCTAAACTCATGGAAGCTTCTTCCAGTGCAGGATCAATCTGCTGTAACGATGCCACTACAGATCTGATGCCCGTTGCATAATAGCGGAAAACATACGCAGCAACCAAGATAGTCATGGTGCCAGTCAGCAGAATTGGTTTTTCATTGAATGCAAGGATATATGCAATACCAACAACAGTTCCCGGCAATGCATAATTCAGCATGCTGGAAAATTCAAGGATGCGCTTTCCAGGAAATTTCTTACGTTGCACGACATATCCAATGACAACAGCGAGAATAGAGCCAAGTATTGTTGACACAACAGCTATCTTCAAGGTGTCGGTTATTGCCTTGCTCCCGTGTCCAAAAACATAGGCGTAATGTTCCAAAGTAAAGGTATTGTTCACGCTCCATACAGCGACAAAGGATCCCCACAAAATTATAAAGTAAAGATAAAGAATGAAGATTGATATGAACAATGTCATGACAAGAACAATAATCGTAAGAGCAACCGGCAATCGCGCGAATTCGGATCGAGCGCCGCTTTTTCCGGTAATGGAAACATAACTTTTTTTGCCGATAAGGTAACGCTGAAAAAGGTACACCAGCAGCGCCGGGATGAGCAGCAGAAATGACAGACTTGAGCCGCCGCGAAGATCATACATACCGGTTATCTGAAGATACGCCTGGGTCGGTAAAACAGGAAAGGTGTGCCCCCCAAGGATAAGAGGTGTCGCAAAATCCGCAAGGCTCGAACCAAACAGAAGCAGCAGCGAGTTGCTGATACCCGGCATTGAAAGGGGAATAGTTACCGTCCTGAACATTCTCCCCCGTGAGGCTCCCAGTGATAATGCCGCATCATCAAGATTTGCGTCCATTGTACTGAGTATTGCCGTAAGCACCATGAACGCGACAGGGAAATATGTCAGTGTCTCAGAAAACCAAGTTCCCCAGAAGCCGTAAAAATTCAAGTTTTTAATACCAAATGCTTTCAGCAGCATTCCATTAGGACCAAGCGCAAGAGTCAGTGAAATACTGCTGGTAAAGGGCGGAGAAATGAGCGGCAATATTGAAACAGCACCAATAAACCATTTCAGTATTTTGGGCCATGTTGTGCGCGTCACAGCTAACGCGAAAAAATATCCTAGAAACGTTCCGGATATGCTAACGGTTGTTGCCAGGATAATGCTATTCCAAAAAGCTTTTACGTTATATGGCTTTCTGAG
>CAZZJJ010000126.1:0-5171 GCA_964654405.1 uncultured Treponemataceae bacterium | reverse complement strand
TTTTTTGCTCTTGGGCTCAATCTCGCTTTTGCTGGAGCCGGGAGCTGGTTCAATTTTGAATTTTGCAGAACGCGTGCAGGAGCGCGTTCTTGTCAGTTATGATCCGAATGTCCGCGCGTCCATGATTCCTGATCGCGCGAAGTTTAGAAATTCGTTTGAAGCGATGTGCGCCCGCTGTGCTATTGTTAAAGCCAGCGACGCTGACCTTGCATGGATTTACGATTCACCGTTCGATAGGGGAATCGTTGCACATATTCTTGATTGCGGTGCGAAGCTTGTGCTGGTAACCCAGGGAAGCCAAGGCAGCCTGGCGGCGACCGGACATGCTTTTGCTTCCGCGGAAGCTGTGCCGGTGCAGGTGGTGGATACAATAGGCGCCGGAGACACCTTTCACGCGGCGGTCCTGAGTTTTCTCGACAGAAACAACTGGACAACCGCGAAGGACCTTGAAAACCTGAGCTCAGCCCAGCTGGAAAGAATTCTGCGATTCGCCTCAGCGGCCGCGGCAATGGACTGCATGCGGGAAGGCGCGGAGCCGCCGACCCTTGAAGCCTTGCTATCGCGGTTTCCTGATTTGACTCTGCAATAAGCAGGAGGTTTGTATGCTGATAGGAATCAAACCGTGCATTTCGCCGGATTTGCTGACGGTTCTGTATAAAATGGGGCATGGGGATGAGCTGGTGCTCGCGGATGCTTTTTTTACCGGCGATGCGCTGAATGCACGGGTTGTGAGGGCTGACGGACTCAGGATTCCCGACTTGCTGGATGGAATCCTGCGGCTTATCAACCTTGACGATTTTGTGGACAATCCGGTTATCATGATGCAGCCGGTTCCCGGCGATACGCTTGATTACGAGGTGGAACGCCGGTATCGTGAGGTGATTGACCGGCATTGGCCTCAAACACCGCCGATTGTCCGCATGGAGCGGTTTGCTTTTTACGAACGCAGCAGAAAGGCTTTCGCGGTTGTCATGACAGGCGAAACCATAAAATATGGCAATATCATCATTAAGAAGGGTGTGCCGCCGGTCGGGGAATTTGCCTGAATTTCAATTTGAATTTGAATAAGCGAACGTGTGTGAACTGGGAGGTTGAGCGTGGGCAAGCAGAGCATCACCATCAAAGAAGTTGCAGAATATGCGAAAGTGTCCACGGCAACCGTATCACGGGTTATCAACAATGACAGCAGGGTCATCGATGACACAAAAGAACGGGTTTTGAAGGCCATGGATGAGCTTGGCTACAAGGTGAATATTGTTGCCCGCAGTCTTAAGACCAATCAGACAAAAACAATCGGGGTTATGGCGCCGGATCTTTCGGGAGATTTTTTCATGTACATTGCGGAGAGCATGGACAAGGAATTGGCTGCCAATGGCTATTCACTGGTTGTCTGCGCTTCGCACGATTCGCTGGAAGAGGAAGCCAAGCGGCTTCGGCACCTTGCTGAGCGGCTGGTGGATGGTGTGGTGGTCATTCCTGCTACGGACCGCGGCAGTCATTTCAGGTTTCTTGAAGAATTCGGGATCCCCATTGTCTTTGTCGACCGGACGGTGACCGATTTCGCAGTGGACGCAGTACTGACAGAGAACGAAGAGGGCGCGTATGAAGCGACCAAAGCGCTTATATCGGACGGATATTCCAGAATCGGGTTTATCGGCGGAAAGCCGGAAATTTCGACATCCAAAGAGCGATTTTCAGGGTATTCGCGGGCTTTGCGGGAAGCGGGACTTCCAATTGAGGATGAATTTGTCCGTTTTGGGCCGCCTACCCTGCCCTTCGGCTATCATGCGATGGAAGAAATGCTTAAAAACGATCGTTCTCCTGACGCATGGTTTCTGGTCAACGCCTTTACCCATATCGGTGCGACCAATTACATCATGTCCGACGAGTCCGCGAGGCGGCGAAATATCGTGATCGCGGCCTTTGACGAAATGCCCTACGCACCACTGCTTCGCTTTTGCCGCTATGCGGTTCAGCAGCCGATAGCTGAGCTTGGCCGGACCGCAGCCCGGCTCATTCTGAAAAAAATCATGGAACCGGATCCGACGCGAACCCAGATTGTTCGACTGAAGACGAGATTGATAAAGCACAATTACCGGGAGGTATCCTATGGAAGAATTTGAAGTGCAGGAACCGCAGCTGCGTTTGCGCGGCGGTTTACCGAAAATTGGTATCAGGCCGACCATCGATGGGCGGCTTGGCGGTGTCCGGGAGAGTCTAGAAGCCGTGACGATGGGGATGGCGAAGGCCGCGGCAAAGTTGATTTCCGAGAACCTCAAGCATCCCTCAGGCCATGCTGTGGAATGTGTCATTGCCGATACTACAATCGGCGGTGTCGCTGAAGCTGTTGCCGCGCAGGAAAAATTTGCGCGCGAGGGTGTCGCGGTCACTCTGACCGTTACGCCCTGCTGGTGCTACGGCTCGGAAACAATGGATATGGATCCCAACACCATCAAGGCGGTCTGGGGCTTCAACGGCACTGACAGGCCGGGCGCGGTGTACCTCGCCGCTGTTCTTGCGGCGCACAATCAGAAGGGACTTCCGGCTTTCAGCATCTATGGGCACGATGTCCAGGATTTGCAGGATACCGACAAAATTCCCTCCGATGTGGCAGAAAAGATTCTAAAATTTGCACGGGCGGGACTCGCGGTCGCCTGGATGCGCGGGAAAAGCTATTTGTCGGTCGGTTCGGTTTCCATGGGGATTGCCGGCTCAATTGTCGACGCTGACTTTTTTCAGTCCTATCTGGGAATGCGGAACGAATATGTCGACATGAGCGAGATTACGCGCCGAATTGAAGAAAAGCTGTATTCGGAAGCGGAGTTTGAGCGCGCCATGCGCTGGGTCAGAACCTATTGCGCAGAGGGCCCTGATAACAATCCGCCCGAAAAACAGCACTCACGTTCCAAAAAGGATAAAACCTGGGAAACCAGCGTAAAGATGGCGATCATCATGCGGGATTTGATGGTTGGCAATCCCGGCTTGCGGCGGAAAGGACTTGGCGAAGAAGCGCTCGGGCACAACGCACTGGTCGCGGGATTCCAGGGCCAGCGGCACTGGACAGATCATTCGCCCAACGGCGATTTTATGGAAACCATTCTCAATTCGAGCTTTGACTGGAACGGGATCCGGCAGCCTTATATTGTCGCGACGGAAAATGATTCGCTGAATGGGGTTGCCATGCTGTTTGGGCACTTGCTGACCGGCTCTGCGCAGATATTCTCCGATGTCCGCACATATTGGAGCCCGGAAGCGGTCAAACGGGTTACCGGCTGGCAGCCGGAGGGCATCGCGGCGAACGGATTCATTCATTTGATCAATTCTGGAGCGACAACCATGGATGGAACCGGAAAACAGCGCAAGGATGGAAAACCTGTCATGAAGCCGTGGTGGGAAGTTACGCCAGAAGATGCCAAAGCCTGTCTTTCAGCGACCAGCTGGCGATACGCAAGTCTTGGCTATTTCAGGGGCGGCGGGTATTCGTCAGATTTTCTGACAGAAGGCGGCATGCCCGTAACCATGTCGAGGATAAACTTGATTAAAGGCCTGGGGCCGATGTTGCAGATCGCAGAAGGATACACCGCGACATTGCCCGAACACGTGCATGACTCTCTGGATTTGCGCACCGATCCGACCTGGCCGACAACCTGGTTTGTACCTCGGCTGACAGGAACCGGGCCGTTCAAGGACGTGTATTCAGTAATGGCGGCATGGGGCGCAAACCACGGCGCCCTTTCCTACGGGCATATCGGCAGTGATCTTATAACACTGGCCTCAATGCTGCGCATTCCGGTGAGCATGCACAATGTCGAGCCTAGCACAATTTTCAGACCGAGTTATTGGACTGCTTTTGGCATGGATCCGGAAGGGGCGGATTACCGGGCCTGTTCGGCGCTTGGCCCTCTGTATTGATTTTTTAATGTTGGCTGGCAGCTGTCGCTGCCAGTTTTTTTTAATAATGAAGACTCGAGAAAAATCCTTAAAATCAGCAACTGAAAGCCTATCTTTTTTCCTTTTACCTTTGCAAATCTTCGTTTGATGCACGAAATTTCATAATAGAGGAGAATCACCATGAAAAGTGTAAAGAATGTACTAATTGGCTTGCTTTTGCTTACTGCGGCGACGACCGTGTTTGGTCAATACGCAGGAGGCACCTTTCAGACGGATTTTGGGAAAATGATGCTACAACAAAATGGGAGCCAGCTTTCGGGTACCTATGATTATGCCGGGGGTAGGATAGAAGGTACTATCATGGGAAATACAGCAACCGGCTGGTGGTATCAGACAAACGGTAAGGGAAGATTTATTTTTGTCTTTAATCAAGATTTTTCCGCCTTTACCGGGAAATGGGGTCATGATTCGAGTGAGCCATCAGCAACCTGGAATGGAACGCGGATTGGAGCTGCGCCTATGCAGATTCAACCACCTGCTTCCTACGGTACTATGGGTCAAGCTACAGGTGTATATTTATCTGACTTTGGCGACATAACACTTGAGCAGAATGGATCATCGGTTACCGGCCGATACACGCACGCTGACGGCAGGATCGAAGGCACTTTGAATGGAAATGTCCTCACAGGCTGGTGGTATCAGAGCAATGGGAAAGGAAGATTTTCATTTGTCTTCAATAGCGCATTTACTGCCTTTGCCGGGAAATGGGGTTATGATTCTAATGAGATGACCGGGACCTGGAATGGAACACGGAAGGAGAGCTCAAAATCTTCAACGAACCAGCAGACTGTCATACAGGTTGAGGGAACTGAAGTTTTCAGCAATTGGAATAAAGCCGGTGTTGCGAACTTGCCCCCATCTCATACATATTTTTATATTGCAAAATCTATGACAATAACGAGAATCGTCAATTACCATTGGAATGATGGTCGGGGTCAATATCCGGGATATATAAGTCTGAGAAGTTCGGATGGTAAAACCTATGGACCTTGGCAAGCAGTGGGGACAAGCGGAACCGGGGGGGCGCAGAATGTAAACTGGATTGTATATCCAAATGTTCTGATCGCCATGGGGTTGTATCAGATTGTTGATAGTGACCCAGGGAGCTGGTCGCATAACGGGATGTCATTTGGAAGTGGATTTTCCTCGGTAACAGCGAAGTAAAATTAGTGTCACGAACCTTGTATATTTCTTTTTGAAATTTGAAGCAAACCCTTAAG